>CABSZR010000254.1 GCA_902482185.1 uncultured Collinsella sp.
GGTCAAGGCCGACATCTCGCTGCCCCAGGAACTCGTCGCTACGGTCGAGGCCGAGGCCGAGGCTGTTTACCAGGTGCTGGGTTCGTCACTTTCTGCGCTCGTCACCAACGACATGTCCATCATCTGCAACTTGGCCGTCGAGGACGAGCCAGTGCACGCCGCCTACGAGAAGTTCTTCCGCACCTTTAACCGCATGGACACGGGCGATTTTATGGACGACGACAGCAACTATGACGACCTGCGCCGCGCCATCATGGTATCGCGCTATCTCGATCGCATCGCCTCGATTTCCATCGATGCCGCCTGCCGTCTGACCTTCCTGTTGACCGGACAGCGTATGACTGCCGGTGATATCGCCTGCACTGATGAGGATGAGCTCGAGAGCATGCGCGTGCCTTCGGGCGAGGGTGTTATCATGAGGCCCGCCGTCGATGCACGCTACGTTGCCAAGGTGCCCGTTAACGAGGTCAGCGAGGGTCTTCGCTACCTGCTCGATCATCTTGAGGATGAGGACGATGGCGAGGACGACGAGGAGTAAGTAACCCCGTTCGTCGAAAGATTGTAAATACCTAAGTGAGCGCGGCCTTGCACATGCGGGGCCGCGCTCTTGCGTTAGCATGGGACTACTTGTTTGGCTGTCAGCGGAGGCGATTGGCAATGGATAACTATTTGGACTTGATGCGCGCTCGCCGCGAGCAGATTCTGGAACGTTTTTATGCGGCGCTCGATCGCGCGGGCCGTCCCCACGACGCCGCGAGCCTCATTGCCGTGTCCAAGACCGTTGGTGTCGATGAGACCGTTGCCGCCATCCAGGCGGGGTATCGCCATTTTGCCGAGAACCGCCCGCAGGAGCTGGTTCGCAAGCTCACGGGTCTGGCGGAGCATCCGGAGCTGCCCGAGGTGCGCTTCGATATGATCGGCAACCTGCAGACCAATAAGATCAATGCGGTGCTGGGCTCAGCCGAGCTGATTCACTCGGTGGGTTCGCTGCATCTGGCGCAGGCGATCTCGAGCCGTGCTGTTCGCAAGATTGAGGCAGGCGAGCTCGTCGGCCCCCAGCGTGTGCTCATTGAGGTCAATGTGAGTGGTGAGGAGTCGAAGGGAGGCTTTTCACCCGATGAGATTCGCGCCGCCGCGGGTGAGCTTGCAGAACTTGAGGGAATTTGCGTACAGGGGCTTATGACTATGGCGCCCCGGGGGAATAAGGATGTGGCACGCCGCACCTTTGCGGGGCTTCGTGAGCTGAGGGATGAGCTGGAGGCGGCGCATCCCGATTTGAACCTGCCTGAGCTTTCCTGCGGTATGAGCGAGGACTTTGAGTCTGCCCTTGAGGAGGGCTCTACGCTCGTTCGCCTGGGCAGGGTAGTATTTAGCCCGGAGTTTGCAGTAAAATAAGGCTCTGAAGTGCGCACTGATTATCGGGGCGCCTGCACTAAACCGCGAGAGGACACAACCATGGGCTTCCTTGACGAGATTAAAAATAAGATGCACCTGGGCGGCCAGCAGGGTTACGACCAGGGTTATGGCCAGGACGACGACTACGGCTACGATGATGGCTATGACGATGGCTATCAGGGCAACGGCTACAGCGGTGCTTCGGGCGAGGGCTTCTACACCCAAGACGAGCCGAGCAACGGCCTGCTTGGTCAGACGCGCCGTGGTGAAGCTGAGTCGGTTGCCGTGTATACACGCTCCGGGCAGCTGGTCGGCGATGACTCCCGCCATGCCACGACGTATAACCCGCCTTCGCGCTCGCAGGACAGTGTTGCGAGCGGTTATCGTCCTGGTGCCTATGACACGCCGTCGAGCTACGCCGAGAACACCCGCGCCCGTGCCGCCGCTGCGCCTGCGCCTGCACCGAGCGATGCCTCGGCCTATGCGAGCAATATCATCAACGCCACACCGCAGCTGCCGGCCTATGTCCTGCGCCCCGAGAGCTATGACGACGTGGAGACCGTGGTGCGCCGCGTTCGCACCAAGCAGCCTGTCGCACTGATTTTTGTGGGCGTACGCACCGAAGTTGCCAAGCGCGTCTTGGACTTCTCTTACGGCTTTGCCTGCGGTCTGGGTGCCACGGTCAAGGAGGTGGGCGACCGCGTGTTCATGGTGCTGCCCGCCGGTTGCGAGGTCAAAGATTCCGATCTCAAGAAGCTTCGTGCCGACGGCTACCTTAAGTAAAGACAAGACGAGGAGATTCCCATCAACATCTACACTATCGTCCAGCTGGTCAATACGCTGTTCAACTTCTATTCCACGCTCATTGTCGTCTACTGCTTTATGACGTGGATTCCCATGAAGCAGGGTGGTTTGCTTCAGGATATTGCCGCGGTGCTTGATAGCGTGTGCGGTCCGTGGCTCAACCTGTTCCGTCGTTTCATCCCGCCGATGGGCGGTATCGATTTTTCGCCGGTCGTTGCGATTATTGCGTTGCAGTTGGTGCAGAGGCTGGTTCTGCAGCTTCTTATAGGTATACTCGTGTAGAACTGTCTTAGTAACTTACGTCGGGCGTGTAGCGCCGAGGCGATGAAAAAGGAGACTTGTTATGGCTATTACCCCTGCAGACATCCAGGCTCAGACTTTCTCTGAGGCCAAGCGTGGCTACGATCCTGCTGAGGTCGACGTCTTCTTGGAGACGCTGTCCTCCGAGGTTGACGCTATGCTCGCTAAGATCGTCGACCTTAAGGGTCGCCTGACTGCTACCGAGCAGCAGCTTGCCGATGCGCAGGCTCAGCTTGCCCAGACTCAGGATGCCACCGCCCAGGCCGCTCCTGCCGCCCCCGTGGCTGCTCCCGCCCCTGACTTCTCCGCTCAGGAGCGCCAGATTTCCGCTGCCCTGATCGCTGCCCAGCAGACCGCTGAGACCATCGTCAACG
>CABSZR010000255.1 GCA_902482185.1 uncultured Collinsella sp.
TTCAAGCAGAAGACGGCATACGAGATTTCTGCCTGTCTCGTGGGCTCGGCTTCCGGTTGCCCTGAGTCCGCTGCCTCGGCTTCTGCGGATGCGTCGTCCTCGCGCTCTTCGTCGATCAAAAGCGCTTCGCGCGTTTGCGCAGCGGCGCTCCGAATGTGCCCCAGCTGACTCAGATCGATATCGATCTTGACGGGCTGGTGTGCAGCGTCCCACGAAAGCCAGGCCACAATCTCATCGTCGATGATCTTGGCCAGATATTTGGGAACCTTTTCTTCCTTAAGGGGATGGGCGGGGTCCAGCGCCAGGCGCAGGCGTTGGTCGCAGGCGCGCATCATTTCACCGAGCTTGCTGCTCTTTTGCCTACTACCGTGGATACGCATGCATTCCCAAAAGCCGTTTTGGCAACGGTAGATATGGATGGGATCCAGGCGGTATTCGCAGTCCTCGTGGCGCTCGGGCGCAAAGAATACGGCCGAGGCAAACATGGTGTAGGGCATGGCCGTCTCCTCCCCAAATAAGCTCGCCACGATGTCGGTCTTTCGGTGCGTGTCATAGTAGCGCGCCATACGGACATACACGGCGCACGCCACGTGGCGCAGATCGCGGTGGTGGCTGCGGTCGAGCCGCGAGTTACTTAGGTTGTACGTGGAGAGGGCGTTGATGGCGGCCATGAGTCGCTCCTCGCGCACCTCATCGGGCGGAAGGGGGAGCGTGGGCTCGGAGGTTTTGCGACGCTTAGGGGTCTGGCCGGACGGTGCCGGTGCTGGTACAAGGTCTCGCGCTGCGCGGCGTAGCTCGATAAGGGCGTTATCGAACATGACGGTTTTAGAGTCGCGAAGTAGCTTGGGGTCGAGTCCGTGGAAAACGGCGTAATCCTGCAGCCACACGCGCGCAAACCGGTCGATGCCGGGCTCGAAGGCGCGATAGACATCCCAAAAGGCCTTGATCTTGTTAAAACCTTCGAGCGGATCATCTATGCCAATGCCGCAAATCAGCTCATAGAGATACAGAAAGGCAAAGGATGTAGACGTTTCCTCGACGGTTCCGCGGCGCACTTGGGCACGCCAGGTAAAGTAGCCGCGCAACTGCCGGTCGCTCATGGCATTGTAGGTGGGAAAGTACGACTTAAAGGTGCCGTTGTAGGGACAGTCGTCCTCAAAGTCGGCCATCAGCAAGCCTTGGCGGTAGAAAAGCTCGGCCTCCGATAGCCAGCGGCCCGCGCCGCCCTTGGGGTCATCCTGCCAGCGCGATATCTCGCGCATCTTGCGGTATTGGTCGGGGAGGAAATTCTGCATCTGTCGGCCGGTTTTGAGAATCGGCTCGTCTGCGTAGATTTCGTTTGAGAAGCGGGCGGACTGATGGGTCCGGGCCTCGGCCATAATGCGCTCGATGAGCATCTTGATGTCCTGGTCGGCCACCGCTTCTCCTCTCCTAACGCAGCTTCGGTGACCTCATATCATAGCACAGCATCAAACAGGTGTTCGAGATACTGCTGCGTAGATAGATTTAGAACAGGAGGGCGTAGATGACGGCGATGACGACGGAGGGGAGCATATTGGCCGTGCGGAAGGTCTGAGGACGGATGAGGTTGACGCCGACGCAGAAGATGAGCATGGAGCCTACGAGCGAAAGGCTGTCGAGGGCTGCCGTAGTCATGATGGGGGAGAGTGCGCCGGCAAACAGCGTGATCGTCCCCTGGAACACGGCGACGGGCAGGGCGGAGAAAATGCAGCCGCGGCCAAGCGACGCCGTCATGGTGCAGACGATGATGCAGTCCAATGCGCCTTTCAGGGCAAGCGTTGACCAGTCACCGAGCAGACCGTCCTGGATCGATCCCACAATGGCCATGGCGCCGATACACACGGTGAGTGAAGTCGAGACAAAAGCGTTGGTGAACTCGTTATCGCCCTCGCTGCCGGTTTTGCGCTTGAGCCATTCGCCAAGGTTCTCGATGGCGGCCTCCAAGTTGATGGCCTCGCCGATGAGCGAGCCAAGGGCGAACGAGACGATGAGCATGGTGGTGCCGGTGGTCGCTAGCGCCTTCCCATCGATAAGGAGCATCTTTTGCATGGTGCCGCCAAGGCCGATAAACAGGACGCACAGCCCCGATGCTTTCATGAGCGTGTCTTGGATGCGCGGTGTAATGAAGCGGCCGCCCGCTAATCCCAAAAGACCGCCCGCAACTAAAAGCACAACGTTGATGATTGTTCCCAAGCCCGGCATGAGCCCTCCTGTATTGATGCCAACGTGGCAATCGTAGCAGAACGAAATGCGAGGTACATCGCGACTCATCTAATACGTTATATAAGTGGTATTAGGAATGATGCGCGGCATTTAAGCCTCAGGTGGTTGTCGGGACATAGGGATAGTATTCAAAGCGCAGTGTCATAAGCCGCTGTGGGGATTCAATAGCCGCGGCGATGATATTGGCATCGCGGGCACGATCAAACCCTTCGAGTTCGATCTGATACGAGACGTCTTGCATAATGTCCAGACGTCGCCAGGCCAGGAGTGTGTCGCCATCGAATTCCAAGGTCTTGCCTCCGTCTGGAGCAACGGCGTATAGACGCAGCTTGGCGGTGGTTGCAGGGTCGACAACTGTGACCTTTTTAATTTCGTTTCGAGTATTCTTGGCGCCCAACAAGGTGAGCAGTGTTGGGGCCACGACCTCGCCCGATGGCAAAAAGACGACTTCGATGGATTCAGGAAATGCGATGATAGCCGACTTGCGGACGGGCTGATTGGCGGCGGCAACTTCGATGTTCGCAGCGTCGATGACCTCTGTGTGGTCGAGCGCGGCAAGCACGCAGCAGTTACCTTCATCGATCTCTTGAGGATCAGCAAGCCCCAGACTGTCCGCGAG
>CABSZR010000256.1 GCA_902482185.1 uncultured Collinsella sp.
GTGCTCGAGCCACAGGATCGATTCGGCGTCCAGGTGGTTCGTGGGCTCGTCGAGCAGCAGCAGGTCGGGAGCTTCGAGCAGCAGCTTGCACAGGGCCACGCGACGGCGCTCGCCGCCGGAAAGTACGTTGACCGGCATGTCGGAATCGGGCAGCTGCAGGGCGTCCATGGCCTGGCCGAGCTTGGAATCGATATCCCAGCCGTCGGCGGCGTCAATCTCGTCCTGGAGCTGGCCCATCTCGGCCATGAGGGCGTCAAAATCCGCGTCGGGCTCGCCCATCTCCTCGCCGATCTTGTTGAAGCGATCGACCTTGGCGATCATGTCGCCAAATGCCATGCGCACGTTCTCGATGACGGTCTTGTCGTCGTCGAGCGGCGGCTCCTGCTGCAGGATGCCCACAGTGTAGCCGGGGGTGAGCCTGGCATCGCCGTTGGAGACCTCCTCGATGCCGGCCATAATCTTGAGCAGGGTCGACTTACCCATGCCGTTGGGACCCACGACGCCGATCTTGGCACCGGGGTAGAAGCTCAGGGTCACGTCGTCAAGGATCACCTTGTCGCCATGGGCCTTGCGAGCCTGATACATCTGGTAGATAAACTCTGCCATTTGCCTGTTCTATCCTTTCTACCTGCTGTTTCCCTATTCTTGATTCGCTTTAGTGGAAACGAAATGAGGGAACCAGCTCTGAAACGTAACGAAAAAGGGGCATGGTTGCCCACACCCCCTAATACTACCTGGGAAAAGTCCCCCGGAACATACTATGAACTGCGTACGCTAGTTTTCCGCAACCTTAACGAGCGGCTCGCTGCGATTTGCGCCACAACAGATACGAGTAGACGTAGACGGCTCCAACCGAACCAAACGCCAGAGCCGCAATCACCGCGGCGACGACTTCACTCGAAAGCACGCTGCCTGCCACGCCCATCACAATCAGGCCAATACCCAGCACCATAAAGCAGGCGCCGCCAAAACGCTGCGTACGGCGCCAGTTCTCGGGATCGGCAAGCGCCCAGGGTGTCTTGATACCGAGCGTATAGTTCTGCTTCACACGCGGCAAGTAGTTGCCTACGCCGATGAACAGCAAACCGACAACACCGGAAATCAGCACGTTAACCGAACCGACCGCCGGCACCACGCCCCAGACCGTAAGCTCTCCCAGCCAGCTTATGGCGCACATGAACAAGGTGAAGGCGATTACGAAGCCCTGGTAGAACTTGCCCGAGGTTCGATATGCCTCACCTTTGGGGTCGATGCGCGGCACCATGCAGAACATTACGAGAAGCGCCAGAGGCAGCACGCCGAGCGCAGAGGCCATCCAGCTAGGACCCCAACCGTCGACGGCGCCGTTCGCGCCCCAGTGCGTGGGAATCTGCGTAGGCAAGCTCGGCATCACCATGAGGTGCGCTACGACATTGGCGACGCACAGAGCGACCAGCGCAATCCACACGCGCGACGATACCCCCGTGGGGTGAATGCCCTTGTTTTCGTTATTCATCCTTATCACCTTCAGTGTTTGTAAAGCCCATAAACCAGCCAATTAAATCCTGCATGACGGTGGTGTTTAAGCTGTATACGATGTTTTGGCCATGGCGCTCGTCGGTCACCAACCCGGCGTTTTTGAGCGTCGCCAAGTGATGGCTCAGCGACGGCTTACTGATATCGAAATGCTCGGCAAGCTCCCCCGCCGTGCAATTGCCCTCGCGCAGCAACTCCAAAATGCGCCGTCGCGCTGGATCGGCAAGCGCCTTAAAACCCTCTCCCGGCATAAGACCTCCTCTCATCATCTCTCATGACGTGCACACTATACTCAATATTTAGATGTTTGTCTAACTATCTAATCGCAATGCTTCAAACCACATCAAAGCAAACGCCATCGCAACCTATGGGCGATTACCTATAATGGCGATAGCTAAAACACGACCGACTCCCCATCGGAGGATATCTATGACCGAAACCACAGCCGCAGCCGCCATCGAGACACGCAACACCAAGCTCGAGATCATCATGGGCCGCGAGGCACTCGATAAGCTCGCCGATGCTACGGTGCTGGTGCTCGGCTGCGGAGGTGTGGGCTCCAATTGCTGCGAGGCACTCGCCCGCGGCGGCATCGGACATTTCGTCATTCTGGATAAGGACATCATCGCGCCCAGCAATATCAATCGCCAGGCCATCGCCTTTCACAGCACCGTCGGCAAGCGCAAGGTTGACGTGATGGAGGCCATGATCCACGATATCAATCCTGCCGCCACCGTCATCAAGCGAACTGAATACCTGTTGAGCGATAACATCGATGAGTTCTTTGCGAGCGTTTTGGAGCAGACGGACGGCAAGCTCGACTACGTCGTCGACGCCATCGACACCATCTCGGCCAAGCTCACCATTGCCAAATATGCTCAGGACCACGACATTCGTTTGGTTAGCTCCATGGGCGGGGCCAACAAGCTCCATCCCGAGTGCCTCCGCTTTGCCGACATTTTCGATACGGTACGTGACCCCATGAGCCGCATCATGCGCAAAGAATGCAAGAAGCGCGGAATCAAGAGCCTGCATGTACTGTTTAGCTGCGAGGAATCGGTTAAGACACAGCCCCGCGACCCTTCCAACATCCACGAGCGCACCGAGCTGGGAACCGCCAGCTTTATGCCGCCCATCATGGGCCAGATGATTGCCGGCGAGGTTATCCGCCAGATCAGTGGCCGCGGCACCGAGCGCGTGCGCGCCGATGGCCAGCGCTTGGACTAGCGGAGCGCGCCGAGATGGAGCCCCGGTTATTTGATGCACACTGCCATCTTGATTTAATGGCTCACCCGGACGCCGTTGCCGATGAGGCGACGGCGCTGGGCTTGGGTCTATTTGAC
>CABSZR010000257.1 GCA_902482185.1 uncultured Collinsella sp.
ACATAAAGTAGGCAAGCAGGATCAGCAGCGGCGGGAGCAGAGCGGTGGCAGCCGTCATGTTGGTGACAATCATGAGCAGGTCGTCGAGGTTACCGGAGCCCAGGGCCGGGATGATCAGGATGGGGACGACGATGGCGAACTGCAGCCAGGCAGCGCGGGCGGGAATGCCGTGCTCGTTGAGCTCGACGATCTTGCTACCAAAGACACCCTTGGGGATCTCGGTGAAGAAAACCTTGATGGGAGCAGAGGTCCACATCATGAGGGAGCCCAGCGTGGCGGCGAGAAGGATCAAGCCGATGGCGCGCGTAGACACTTCCATGGGAATGCCAAAGTGGGCAAAGACAGCGCCGAATACGTCGAAGATACCGGTGGAGATGGCAACGCCGCCCTCGGGGATGAACAGGTTAACCAGCAGCGAAGCGCCTGCATACAGAAGGCCGATGGTCAGACCGGCGATAACGACGGTGCGCACGAAGGCCTTGACGCCACCCTTAAGGTCGTTAAGGAACACGCCGACAGACTCAGCGCCGCCAACGCCCTGGATGATCCAGGCAAGCGTACCGAAGAAGCCCCACGCAGTTGCGAAGTTGCTCATGTCGGGAGCCATGTTAGCGGGAGTAGGAGCCGTAGCGAACTCAACGCCGCCAAAGGCAGCAGCCAGGGACAGCAGGATGAACACGGCGGTCAGGCCGAGAGCCGCGGTCAAACCGAAGGAGGAAATGGAGCCGATCCACTTAGCGCCCTTGGTCGAAACCCACGTGGCGATAGCAAAGACAACGATCTCGATAATGGTGATCCACAGCTGCGAAAGCTCGGCGTTGGCACCAAAGAACACGTAGCTCGCGTAGATGATGACGTTGGGCAGGACGGACGCAAAGAAGAACAGGTTAACGAACCAGTAGCTAAATGCCGTCAGGAACGCCCAGCGACCACCCATCGAGGTCTTAACCCATGCGTACACGCCCGACTCGGAGTCCTTGTTAAGGCCGACGAACTCGGCGGTAACCAGGGTATAGGGGACAAAGTACAAAAGCGTGGCGAAGAAGAACGACGGCGCGGCTGCTAAGCCGATGGCCGCGTTGTTGTTGATGATGTTCTTGATACCGAACACGGCGGCGACCGTCATGCCCAGCAGAGCGAACGAACCAATCGTTCCTCGTTTTTCAGAGCTCATAAGCCCTCCCAATCATCTATTAAATGTCATCTAAACCCGTCCGAGCTGCAAGTGCAAACACGGACGGCGCACCTGCTAAGGGGAATGGGGAAAAGGGAGTCAACAAAGCCATCCCCCTTAACGGCGCGAAGCAAACGTCCAGGCGGACGAATACTACTTGTTGGGGAAGGAATAACCTTCGACCGT
Source organism: uncultured Collinsella sp. (assembly GCA_902482185.1). Taxonomy (GTDB): domain Bacteria; phylum Actinomycetota; class Coriobacteriia; order Coriobacteriales; family Coriobacteriaceae; genus Collinsella. The sequence goes on from CABSZR010000257.1 coordinate 1,361, forward strand.
CACGTGCAGTACCACGACGCGGGGATCCGCGGCATCGGCCACGACACGGTAGGCCTCGTCAATTTCGACGACGGCAACGCCGCCGGCGGGAATCGTCACGGTCTCCCCCGCCCCCTCAAAGCGCTCGCGATCATCGATATCGCTGTAAGCGCGGGTGCAGGTGAGGCCTGCCTTGGGGGCAACCTCGACGGTCAGGTCGCCGTCGAGCGGAGCGAGCACGGCATGGTAGCGACGGTGACCGACCAGGTCGGCGGTTGCGGCCTCGCGGGCATAGACCCACCAGTACACCAGCGAGTCGCCGATGGAGTACGCCACATCGTGCTGCAGTTCAGAAACGCCGTCGAGCGCCTGGCCGGTACGCATCCACTTCTTGACGGACTTCATCTGAGCGTCGAAATCGGCGCGCGAGTTAAAGACATGCATGGCTTATGCCTCCTTAATGGGTGCCAGCGCCTGAGCCAAATCGGCAGACGTCAGCGGTCGCAGGGACACCTCAAAGCTGAAGCTCTCAAAACGGGTGCGATAGGAATCGAGCACCTCGGAACCCCAAGAGTTCGAGCCAAGGCCGAGCAGCTGGTCGTTGATGTTAACCGTGACCGTGTCGCCCGGAACAAGGTCGTAGACGTGCTTGGCATTATCAATAGCCTCGCAGCTATAGGGCCATGCCGAGAACGAGAACGGGTTGGAAGCGGCGTCGGCCGGACGAGTCACCAGCACGCCATCACCGTGGCTAGAGCGCAGGGCAACCCAGCGGGTACCCTCGCGGTTGGCACAGTCCTGAGGCATAACGTAGGGCGTGAACATGTCGTCGACCGTAGTGCGGTAATGACCGACCGGGTTGGCGCGCAGCGAGTCCGGATAGTTCTCGCCCGGGCCGTGGCCATACCACTCGACGGCACGATCACAACCGGGAACCTCGAAGGAGATGCCGATGCGCGGGATAATGTCCGAATAGTCGCCGTAGGGCTCGCCGGAAACCTTGAGGTCGACGCGGCCACTCGGAAGCACGGTATAGACGAGCTCGACGCGCATGCCGAACGCACGGACGGGAGGAGCAATGCGTTGGCTCACGGTAACGGCGACCGCATTGCCGTCCTGCTTCCAAGAAACCTTGCGGGTGGACGTCTGCATTACATCGATGAAGTTGTCCTTCCACAGGGAGTCGTACTCCTGGGCGTGGTTGTCGACGAGCGGATGCCAAAAACCAACCTGGGGGCCAGAGGCCATGACGTCGCGGCCGGATGCCTTCCACTCGCTCACGGTGCCGTTTACCTTGCTGAAGGTCAGCTCGCCGTTGAGGGAGTGAATGCGAATCTCCTGCTCGGTCTCCTCGACCGTAAGCTCAGGACGAGTGGGGGCCGCAATGGCCGGCGCCGGATGGTTTGCGATGGCAAACTGGTTTGCGCCCAGTTGGAACATCGGCTCGCACCAGACGTGAGCGGCCATGGTGTAGGCGCGCACAGTCAGCAGGGT
>CABSZR010000258.1 GCA_902482185.1 uncultured Collinsella sp.
CGGCATCGGCATGGGCCCGCACACCGCTCGCGATCGACGTCGACAGCCGCTTGCCGCGCGAAACCGCCACCGATTCAAACGGCGCCGCCGCCTTGTCCACCGCCTCCGAAAGATCAAACGATGTCATGGCAAAGCCCGCCGAGCCCTCGTCCATGCGAGCCAAAAATACCAGACGCTCCGTAAGTGCCGTCAGCCGCGCGACCTGCTCGTGAATGCTCTGCGTCCACTCACTCTCGCCGCTCTCAATTTCCTGTACCTCGTTAGCGGCATCAATCACGGCCAGCGGCGTCTTGATCTCGTGGCTCGCATCGGTAATAAAGCGCTTTTGCTTGCTGTAGCTCTCGACCATCGGTCGAATCACCGCGCCCGAGGCACCCGCCACAATTGCCAACACCGCCAGCCAGCCAATGCAGCTGATGGCCACGCTCGCGCTTAAAAACGAATGGAAGCTTGTGAGCTCGCGTGAACAGTCGACGAATACATAGGTTGTCTCGTCGCCCTGAACCGTAACCGTATAGCGGTAGTTACCAGAAAAGCCCGAGGTCAAACCCTTGGAATACAGTCCTGCAGCGATGCGGGCGGCACGCTTGGCGCCCACCGCGGCAATGCGAGCCGTGTTGACATCGGTCACCTGCCCGCCGGCAATCGACACCGTAAAGTAGCGCGTGTCGAAGGGAGACTCCGCCGTCATGCCTTCAAAATGCCCATCGCGAACGGCTGCCCGGTTACCGGTAGCAACCTTGCCGGCAACCGCATCCTGACCGGGATCGGCCTTAGGCTCATCCGTCCAATCGATGCCGTCCTTGCCCGCCAAGATATAGCCCAGACGAGCGTCGGCCATCTTGCAGACATGCGAGTAGTTGACGATATTGATGCCGGCGATGATAAGCGTAAGCACGGCGGTCACGGCACCCATGGCAACCAGGATGAACTTACGACGCAGGCGACGTCCCATTGCACTGGCAGCATCGGCGCGCCCCGGATTACCCGAGTCCGCGCCCATGCCGAGCTTTGCCGTCGTGCGCTTCCACCACGCACTCGCGCTCACGCCTATTCGCCCTCTTCAACAACCTCGAGCGAATAGCCCTGGTTGCGCGATGCACGGATGGCCACGTTGGCACCAAGCGCCGTCAGCTTTTTGCGCAGGTACGAGATGTAGACCCACACCACGTTGGCGCCTTCGGGCGCGTCCTCACCCCAAACCCCGAGCATCAGACGCTCAGTGGGCATGCGCGTGCCGGCGTTGCGCATAAAGAGCTCCATAAGCTGAAACTCTCGATTGGCCAGGTGCTCCTCGCCCAAAGGGCCCACGAGTGTGCACGATGCCGTGTCGAGGCGCACGTTGCCCACGCTGAGCGTCGTGGCGTCAATTGCCGTCGCGGCACGCGTCATGGCGCGAATGCGTGCGAGCAGCTCCTTGGCGGCGAACGGCTTGGTCAGGTAGTCGTTGGCACCGGCATCCAGGCCCCCGACCTTATCGGACACCTCGCTTTTTGCCGTGAGCATGATGATGGGCAGTCGCTTACCGGCGGCGCGTGTGCGCTTGAGCACCTCAATGCCATCCATGCCGGGCATCATGATGTCCAGGATTGCGGCGTCATAGTCGTTGGCGAGCAGATATTCGAGCGCCGTCAGACCGTCGAGGGCAGTGTCGACCTCGTAGTCGCTATGTTGAAGAATCGCGGTAAGGGCACGGGAGAGGCCGGGTTCGTCCTCGGCAAGCATCAGCTTCATAGTTGTTCCTTTGGCGCGCGGCTATACAGATTTCGATATTGCCGATGATAGCGCACCGCCAGCCGCCTTAGCGCAGCCTTAGCTGCTCAACCTGCACGTTTCTAAAAACGCTGGATAGGGCTTAGCCAAACTTAAGGCACATATGCCGAGCGCTTGGACGCATGCCGGCCGCGAAAGGACGGCGACTCGTTCTTTCAGGGTGTCTTGGCCATGCAAAGTGCTTGAACGTTAGTCCTCGCACGCGCCCTCAAGCCGAAGCAACCACTCCTTGCGGTCGAGGCCGCCGGCATATCCGTTGAGCGAACCATCGGCGGCAACCACGCGATGGCACGGCACAATAATCGAAATGGGATTACGCGCGACCGCGGCCCCCACGGCACGGGGAGACACAACGGGTGCCTCATTTCCCGGCACACGATGTCGAGCCGCAACACGCGTGGCGATCTCGCCATACGTGGCGACCTCGCCACGCGGAATAGAAAGCAGCTCAAACCAAACCTCGCGCTGAAACGCCGTACCGATCATATGCAACGGCGGCGTAAACCGAGGCTCCTGCCCTGCAAAATAAGCATTCAGCCAAGCCCAGGAACGCTCAAGCACCGAAGAGGCCGCACCATTTGCGGGACTTACCGACGACATGCCACCGGTACCGGAAACCGCGTCGGCGCCTTCAACATGTTCGGAGTCTTCCCGGAGAAGCGTGGAGCCAAAATGCTCCTGCCCCTCAAACCAAAGCCCTGTCAAACCGCGGCCATCAGCGGCAAGCAGAATCTCGCCCAAAGGCGAAGCAAACGTCGTCGTGACCACCAGCGGCTCCTTTCAAAACTCCGCACCATAATACCGCGAATTGTGCAGACAACCTGCCTGATACGCCCGGGCAGGCTCGTAATTGTTTAAGCGAGACCGCTTTCCCCAATCAAGCGAAGATGACGCGGGGGCTCGACGCCAAAGCGGTACCTCTACCAGCTGAGCTCTAATACTTTTCCCGAGAAGTGAACGAGTAAAAACGAAGCCCCGGAGCATCCACACCTTTAGACCGCAAAACCGCAGGATTCGCACAGCAAAACCGCAGGAAATAGCGGTCAAAATATGCCAATGC
>CABSZR010000259.1 GCA_902482185.1 uncultured Collinsella sp.
CTGCCGAGACAACTGAGTTCACGGCGTTTTCCCAATCCATTGCGGGCAGGCAGTTTGCGGCGCTTGCCGGCCTGATCGAGCGCATGAAGGCCGCCGATGAGGGCACGGCGTCAAAGACCGAGTGGTGGCCCGCGCCGGAGCTTACCGACTGGATCTACAGTCCGCTTTCGGGCGCTGATGCCGTCAATGCCCGTACCTTCGATAAGAATATGCGTCTCTCGCGCAGCAAGACTACCGCGGGCGTAAAGAGCCTGCTACAGAGCGTTCAGGGCCAGGTGAGGGGCGCGCGCAAGGCGGCGAGCGACGACAACTGGTTTAAGAACGTACCGTGTGTGGTCTCGGACGTGTTCCAGGCGCTGTGGCGTGACAAGCCCGTGACGGCGCTCAAGGCCATGCTTGCCGTTGCCGAGGCGTTGCCCGATCGCGCCCTTGGAGGCCTTGACGGTCAGGCTCGTCGCCAGGCGGAGGTGGCCTTGCTGCGCCACGTCATCGACATCCTTATGAATGGCGCCCGCGTGCTCGACGTGTCGCAGGCCGCGACCGTGCCCGTGCTCGATGGCATTCGCACCAAGGTGGACAAGCGTAGCACCGCCTACGATTACGAGACCTACGAGGTTGACCGTGCGCCACGTGCTCAGGTTCGTTTTGCTTCGCTTGCCGATGCGGCAGCTCTGCGCCCCGGCAGCTACGATGCCGTGCTGTTTGCCGATGTCGATCTGGACAGCTATCCGCTCTCGCACGAGGAGGGGCCGCTGGCCACGCTGACGGCGAGCCTTGGTCGCGAGGGCGTGACGCTTGAGCCCGCGGCCCTGCTGCGCGTGCGCTTTGGTCACGCGATGCAAGCGTCGCGTGGTCCGGTTACGCTCGCCCGTGTGACCCACGATCGCCAGGCGCGCGAGTGCTATCCGGCTGCCGTGTGGACCGAGTTGCGGGCGCATGCCGAGGCTGACGGCGCTAAGATCGCTGACGACGCTAAGACCGCTGGTGACGCTAAAGCCGCTGGCGCCGACAAGGCGAAGTGCGTGGGTGAGGGCGATATCGTAAGGGACTTCGATCCCGCGGCAGGCGAAGGTCTCAAGCGCGAGCGCGTGGCCTGTGAGGCCCCTCAGCATCTGAGTGCCGAGGCCGTGCCGTATCTGGTCCTGCGCCGTCGCGATGGCGAGGGCGAGGATGCGCCGCTGGTACCGCGCCTGACGTCTGCCTCGCAGATCGAGGCCTATTCGACCTGCCCGCTATGCTGGTTCGTCTCGTACCGCGTGAAGCCTCAGTCGATCGACGCCGGCTTTGGCAATATGGAGAAAGGCAACTTTGTCCACGACGTGCTGGAACACCTGCACGCCCGTCTGCCCCAGGAGGGCATGGAACGTGTGACGCCCGAGAACCTGCCACGTGCTCAGGAGCTGCTGCGCGAGGTCTTTGACGAGACCTTGGCCGAACATGCCTCCAAGCGTGGCAACGAGGGCCCGCTCGTGCCGCTCTCTCCGGTAGAGGAGCGCCAGGTGGCCGAGATTCTGCCGCAGCTGGAAGGCGTGCTTGCCTATGAAGCCGAGGCGCTGACGCCTTTTGCTCCGCGCTACCTGGAGTTTGCCTTTAACGATCTTAACGTTGAGTATGCCGGCTGGCCGCTCGGCGGGCGCATCGACCGTGTGGACGTGGATGCCGAGAACCGCGCCGTGGTAATCGACTACAAGCATCGTTCGGGTGTCGAGGAGTTTAAGCTCGCCGACCCCACGGTGCGCGACGAGGAATCGGGCGAGGCCCCCATCGACGACCCGCGCTGGCTGCCGCCCCATACCCAGACACTCATCTACGCGCAGGCCATGCGTCGGGCGCTGGGCCTAGATACCCGCGCTGCGCTCTACTTTTCGACCAAGGGCGGCAAGCCCGCGCTGCGTGGTGCCGCAAGCGCCGAGTTACTCGAGGAAGAGTGCGGCGACGGTCGCATCCCGGGCCTCAAGAAGGGCTTTCCGGGCGAGGGCGGCAACATGGACTTCGATGCGCTGCTCGACCGCGTGGAGGCCGGCATCGCCGAGCGCCTGTGCGAGCTCGAGGCAGGCAACGTTGCTGCCGTCGACCCGACGTCGGCTCAGGCCGCGCATGCGCGCTGCTCGTATAACCACGAAGGAACGTTTGTAAGGAGGGACGTGTAGACCATGGATCTTTCGACTTTGATGCCACAACAGCTGCAAGTCGTCAAAACGCTCGACCGCCCGCTGTTTGTCTCGGCAGGTGCCGGCTCGGGCAAGACCTTTACCCTCACGCGCCGCATCGTCTACGCGCTCTCGCCCGAATCCGGTCCGTTTGTCGAGCATCTGGACCAGGTGCTCGCCATTACCTTTACCAAAGACGCCGCGGCTGAGATTCGCGACCGTGTGCGCCGTGCGCTTATCGAAGAGGGTATGGACGAAGAGGCTCTGACGGTCGACGACGCTTGGATCTCGACCATCCACGGCATGTGCTCGCGTATCCTGCGCGCGCATGCATTGGAGCTGGGCATCGATCCCGAGTTCACGGTGCTTACCGATACCGATGAGCTTATGGATCAGGCTGTCGAGCATGTGCTGGGCCGCGCGACAGCGCCCGATGCCGCTCCCGAGCTCGCGGCTTCGCTCAAAGCACTCTATGCCTGGTATCCCATGGCGGGCGAGGGCGGTTCCTTTGGCGCCGGTACGACCATCAAGGGCCTGGTGCGCGAGCTGTTGGAGCTGTCGAGCCAGCTGCCGGGCGGTATGGACGACGTGCGCGTGGCGCGCGGCCAGGCCGATACCTCGGCC
>CABSZR010000260.1 GCA_902482185.1 uncultured Collinsella sp.
GCGCATGGAGCGAAGAACCCGAAAAAGTGTCGCGGCCCTTGCGGGCCGCCTGCCGGCGTGCGACCCTGCGCGTCCAAGGAACGCCGGGGCGGGTTTCGGATCGGAAGGGCGCAGGCGTGCGGCATGGAATCAGGCATGGGCGCCGAGGCTTCCAGGCATGGGATGCGATCTGTCGGCGGTTGCTGGGCTCCCGTGGGATTGGAGACGACGCCGCGGCGGGAACGACGGCGCGTTCCCGAGTCGCGGTGCCGTGGTCCGCATCGGGACGGCATTCCCCGCGCCGCTTGCGGCCAATATGCGCACGGGATCGCGGTGGCGAGATGGTTCTCCATGCGGAACGGCTACGGTGCTGCGCAACACGTCCGTCGGAAGAAGGAGGACAGCCAATGATGGATATCAACGAGAAGGACGAGCGTCGTGAGCTGCTTGACGCGGTGGCGGATGCAGGAAGGCTGGCGAGGGGCCTGGACCAGCTGCTCGAGTCCCTGGCGCACGCCGACCAGCTGGACCTGCTCGACGTCGAGGGGGTCCTGGCCCTGAGGTCGATAAGCGAGAGGTGCGCCGAGCGCATCGGCGACGCCGCGCGAATCCTGGAGGCGCAAAACGAGATCCTCTATGTCGAGGAACGGACCGTTTAGCTTCCTTTCGCGGAAGATTAACTATTTGCTTTGCGGGCAACACCCTAAAGAATCGCAGTTCCTGGTCGGCGCTTAGATGAGCGTTAGCCGCGACCCATTCCAAAGATACTTGCATTGTCGGCGTTGTCGTTAGTTTCGACCTCAGTCGCCATCGCCGGGAACGATTCTTCCTGAGACTCTTCCTCCGCTGGTGCGTCAACCTCCTCGCCGAGCGCCAGAAAGAACTTCATTACGAGCTCAACCCTCTGCTGCAGAGAATCGCTCAGCTCGCCGTAAGAGGCCGCCAGGCGCACCTCCCTGGCCAACTCCGCCATCGAGTCCTTCAGCGCCTTCTGCACGCTCACAGAGGGTCTCACCTCGACCTGGGTATCGGTGAGCTTGGCGATGATGTAGTCCTGCCTGTTCATGCCGCTCCAGGCGGCCATCTCGCATATGAGCTTATGCTCCTCGGGCGTGCAGCGGAACGCCATCGTCTTACTGCGCTTGCGGGCGCTGTTCTCGCACGGCATCCTTCTTATCCCCTCGCCCCGTCAAGGGCGGCGGCCATCTCGTCCTGCTTCGTGGGGAACAGGTGCGCGTATCGGTAGGTGATGTCCACCGCCTCGTGGCCCATGCGCTCGGCGATGGCCAGCGCGGAGAAGCCCATCTCGATCAGCAGGCTCACATGGCTATGGCGTATGTCGTGTATGCGGATGCGCTTTACGCCCGACGCCTTGCACCCGCGCTCCATCTCGTGCGCCAGGAAGTGCTTGGTAACGGCGAACAGGCGCTCGTCGGGGGCGACGTCGTCTCGTAGCTCGATGAAGTCCGCCATCTCGTCGCGCAGGAAGGCGGGCATGACGATCGTGCGCACCGACTTGGGCGTCTTGGGATCGGTCACGGTGTCTACGCCGTGGAGGCTTTGGTACGACTTGTTGATGCGCAGACGCGAACTCTCCAGCATGAAGTCGGACGGAGTGAGCGCCAGAAGCTCGCCGCAGCGGATGCCCGTCCAGTAGAGCAGCTCGAAGGCGTGGAACGAGAGCGGCTTGTCCATGACGGCCTCGCTGAACCTCAGGTACTCGTCCTTGGTCCAGAACTGCATCTCGCCGCCCTTCTTCGAGCCCATCTTGTCGACCCTTCGCACCGGGTTGTCGGTGAGCCCGTAGTAGCGCTCGGCGTGGTTGAAGATGGCGTTGAGTTGGTTGTTCACCGTGCGCAGGTACGTCGGCGCCCAGGGCTTACCGTCGGCGTCCCGGTGTTCAGTAAGCTCGTTCTGCCACCTAATAACGTCGATCGGCCTCACATCGCACATGCGCATATCCCCAAAGAACGGCACGAGCTTGTCGTTGATGATGTACTCCTTGGTGATCCACGTATGCTCGCGTATGCGAGGCTTCACCTCGGAGGCGTACACCTCAACGAACTCGGAAAACGTCATGTCCATGGCCCCGCCGTTAAGGCTCTTGAACTGGCTTTCCCATACGGCCGCCTCCACCTCGGAGGAGAAGCCGCGCTTTGTCTTGTGGCGCTTCGAGCCGCGGGCGTCGCGGTAGTAGCACTGCACGAAGAACGTGCCGTTGCTGTCGTCCTTGTACACCGGCATGTCAGTCCACCTCCGGGAAGTACAGGGCGTCGAAGACGTCACTTCGAACGCGTCCGCGGATAACCACGCGCCCGCGCGCCTCCTGCTCGGCGTTTATCTTCCTGATCACCTCGTAGGCGCTGCCTTTCTTGATCCTCAGCAGCTCCGCAACCTCGTCCGCATCCAGCATGTGCGGTCTCGGCGTCTTTGCCACCTTCTCGTCCATGGCTCCTCCTGTCATTAGCGTACAGATACGTACGGTTTACAGATTCAGAGTAAACGTACATATCTGTACTGTCAATAGAATTGCGTACATTTGCGTACGCTGGTAAGATGTGCGGGTACGTAATTCCAGGAGGAGGGCGCATGTCCGTAGGCGAGAACATAAGGCGGTACCGCAAGTCGCGCGGCATGACGCAAGCGCAGCTTGCCGAGGCGGTCGGCCTGACCGAGGGGGCCGTGCGCCACTACGAGAGCGGCATCCGCGCCGTGAAGCCCGAGCTGCTCGAATCCATCGCCGCAGCACTAGGCGTATCCGTCAACGCCCTCAAGGATTACGG
>CABSZR010000261.1 GCA_902482185.1 uncultured Collinsella sp.
GACTATATGGTTTCTGTTATGTCCGATATTCCCGTCCAGTCCCAAGTTTCGGCAGATTTCCTCACGGTTGGCAATCGGCGCATCGGTAAGGGGACCTTGGCGTTCATGGCGTCCAAGTCGGGCGACACCAAAGAGACGGTCGCGGCGGCAAAGGCGGCAAAAGACGCAGGCTGCACCATTGTCTCTACGCTTGGCGTGGACGGTTCACCGCTTGGTGAACTTTCCGATTATGGAGTGATCTATAAGCAGGGCCGTCCTATGGAGCTCGTGCTGTACCTTCTGATTGGAAAGATTCTCAAGAACAGGGGCTTTTTCGATGACTACGATCGCTTCGCTGATGAGCTTGTGAATCTCCCCGCTGCTCTCGTTTCCGTCGGCAAGAACGCTGACGAGATGGCTCGCGCATATGCTCTGAAGCACAAGGACGATCCGTATCAGATTTGGATTGGTTCTGGCAATCTGTGGGGCCCCACGTATTCGTTTGCCATGTGTGTGCTCGAGGAGTCCCAATGGCTGCGCACCAAATCCGTTACATCGCCTGAGTTCTTCCATGGCACTATCGAACTTGTTGAGCCGGGCGTTTGCGTCGCGCTCGCAATGACGGAGGCGCAGACTAGGCCTCTTGATGAGCGCGTTGCACGCTTCTGTAAGCAATATGCGGATGATTTCACCGTATTCGATACACATGATTATGAGTTGCCGGGTATCAGTGATGAATTCCGCTGGATGCTTTCTCCGGTGGTGCTCAATGCCATTCTCTCGCGTGTGAGCAAGAATTTCGAGGAAATTCGTGACCATTCGCTCGACATCCGCCGTTATTACCGCAAGGTCGAGTACTAATAAAGACCGTACGTGATGGGAGGCGTTGAGGTGAAAATCGCAGCAATTGGTGACAACGTTATTGATCGCTATCTCAACAAAGGCGTTATGTATCCTGGTGGCAATGCCGTAAACGTCGCTGCCCATGCAAGCATGCTTGGCGCACAGGCTGCGTATATTGGGGAGATCGGCAACGACCTGGGAGGGCGAATAATCACCGATGCCCTTTCTTCGCTGAACGTTGACCTTTCGCAATCATGCATGCCTGAAAAAGCAACAACCAAGACTTGCGATGTAAATGTTTACAACGGTGAACGTGTCGAAGTTGGTTACGATACGGGGGCTTGCTGGGCGCACAAAACCCATATCAACGATTCTGATGTCAAGTTTCTTCAGGGATTCGATGCGGTTTTTACCAGCGTCAATGCAAAGCTGCAGGATGATGTGCACCTAGTTCAAGATCTTCCCGCTGTGGTGGTTTACGACTTTTCCGTTAAAGATAAGTATCGAACCGACGCATATTTCGATCTTGTTTGCCCTGCTACAACCCTTGGTCTGTTTTCCTGTTCCGGCGAGAGCGATCAACAGATTCAAGTTCTATTGAAGAGGGCCATAGAGCATGGTTGTCGCTACACGATTGCTACACGGGGATCTGCAGGGCCTGTGTTCTTTGACGGTTCCCGATGGTACCAGGGAAATATAAGACCCGTAGATGCGCTTGACACCATGGGCGCGGGAGATTCGTATATCACTGCGTTTGTTGTGAGCTGTCTCTCGCATGGCTGGAGTAAAAAGCAACCGCTCGATGCGGAGATCATTCGGGATGCAATGGAATTCGCTGCTGACTATTCAGCTAAGAATTGCCTTAAACCCGGCGGCTTTGGATTCGAGCATAAACTCGCCGAGATGAAAGACGGCCAAGCTTCCATTTCCTAGAAAGGTATTTTTTTAGGTCATTAAGTATTAATACGTAGTGAAATGACAAGTTGTCAATTGAAACGAATTTCACTCTATTAAACGAAGGGATATTAGATATGTTCAATTTCGATGAGCCTCGTTACGAGAAGGTTGTGAGCGATGCCCTCGCTCTCCGTCCTCAGATTGAGGCTGCCGTGGACAAGGTCTGCGAGCAGGGTTATTCCAACATCTTCTTCATCGGCTGCGGCGGCACCTGGGCCCACACGCTCCCGATGAAGTACTGGGTCGAGACCACCACGGCCGACGTCGACGTCCACTGCGAGATCGCCGCCGAGTTCCTCGCATGCCCGCCCAAGACCTTCAACAAGGACTCGGTCTGCGTCTTCTCCACCCGTACCGGCACCACCCCCGAGATCATCGAGGCCGCCAAGTTCTGCCAGGAGCAGGGCGCCCGCACGCTGATGTACGTCTCCAACGACAACACCCCGGCCACCGAGTACGCCGATTACAAGTTCTTCAGCTTCGCCGAGGACGACGTTCTGTGCGAGGCCATCTACACCTACCAGATCACGCTGGTCGCCCGCTTCCTCAAGAACGCCGGCGCCTTCCCCAAGTACGACACCTTCATGGAGGAGTTCGGCAACATCGCCCCGTACCTCATCAAGGCCAAGGACGCCCAGGACGAGCGCTGCGCCGCCATGGCCGAGGACTTCAAGGACACCGACTACCACATGGTGATCGGCTCCGGCATGCTCTGGGGCGAGGCCTACGACTACGCCATGTGCATCCTCGAGGAGATGCAGTGGATCAAGACCAAGTCCATCCACGCCGCCGAGTTCTTCCACGGCACCATCGAGCTGTGCGAGGAGGGCACGAGCCTCATCATGCTCTACGGCGAGGACGACACCCGCAAGCTCATGGACCGCGTGGACAACTTCACCCACATGCTCGCCGACGAGAAGGGCGTCCATGTCCGCGTGAACAAGTTCGACAC
>CABSZR010000262.1 GCA_902482185.1 uncultured Collinsella sp.
AAGCCGAGGTAGCCGCTCTCGTAGGCGGCGAGCGACGGGCCGGGGAAGCCCGACATCCACTCCGCGACCTCGCCCCAGGGGTTGCCGCGGAACCTCCTCGTCACGGCCTCGCCCGTCTCCGCGTCGAGCGCGCAGACGGTGGTGGACCTGAGGTGTACGTCCATTCCGAAGGCGGTAGAATATCTAGGCACGGGAGCCTCCCAACCTCGTTGCGGCGCGGCTGCGCCTATGGCACTTCGACATCATTGTCGCAGCCCCGACCCGCGGTCACGAGCGGGGGCTCCTGCCTTTTCAGTGCCCTCGGATTGGGTCATAGTGTCTGTCGTTGCCAAAACATCGGCGTTGCCGGGGTGGTCATTGGGGACGTTCTTAAATGGCTAGTCACCGGGGACGTTCTTGTTTGACTAGTCGTTTAAGAACGTCCCCAATGACTAATCACCACATGTGAGCCTGGCCTCCTGTGTCAGATTCTAATAACGAGTTTACGGAATAAATAGTTATTAGAGTTGAAACGGCCGACCTAATGACGAGAAGTCGTTATTAGGTCGGCCGTTAGTCATTGGGGATGTTTTTAAATAGCTACTTGAGCCCGGGGAAGCGGGTGTAGGGGAATGAGCGCTCTAGGAATTCGGCGCAGCGGGCGTAGTCTTTGGCGAAGTAGCTGCTGTAGAGCGAATCGAGTACGTATTGCACGGCGATGTGGCTCGCGAACTGCGTGATGCGATGCGTCATGCTCTCGTGGTCACTCACCGTAAGGTAGGCGGCAAAGCCGGGGTGAATGCGAGCGCAATAAGGCGTGCCGATGACGATGGCCGGGACATGCCGACTGCTGAGGATCGGCAAGATGCCCTTGAGGTTGGGGGCAAGGCCGCTGTAGGAGATGACGATTGCCGCATGGTCGGGACCCGAGGCGAGCGCCGTTCGCACCTGGGGCTCGACGCCGTCGTGGCACGTCGCGCTTTTACCGGCGGAGAGCAGGCGGTCGCGGAACATTCCCGCTGGATAGAGGTTGTGCGAGCCCGTGTAGATGTCGACCTGTCGGGCGTTCGCGATAAGCTTGGCGGCGTGGTCAATCTGCGTGGGGTCGAGCAGCTCCTGCGTTTCGGCCAGCGTGGTCTGGTAGAGCCCCTCCATGCGCTCCATAACCTGCGCAGGCGATACTCATCCCACGAGTACTACCGGAAGGGCTCTCGATTCGAGCTCTTACCTTAGCAATTTGGCCATTTGGCACTATAATCACCATAGGCATGCGCATAACGTTGCGCTTAATCAAGAGGAGAAAACGTATGGGTCTGTTTGACATGTTCAAGAAGAAGGCTGAGCCCGCGGCTGCCGCTGCTCCTGCCTCCATCTCTACTTCTGCCGGCGCCGACGTGCTGTGCTCGCCCGTCAAGGGCAAGGTCATCAAGATGGCCGACGTGCCCGATCCCGTCTTTAGCGGCGAGGTACTGGGCAAGGGCTGCGCCGTGTGGCCCGAGGACGATCTGGTCTACGCTCCCTGCGACGGCAAGGTGACCGTCACCATGGGTCACGCCGTGGGCCTGCAGTCTGATAGCGGCATCGAGGTTTTGGTGCACGTTGGCGTCGATACCGTCAACATGAACGGCGACGGCTTCGAGGGCTTCGTCAAGGCTGACGATGTCGTTAAGGCTGGCCAGCCCATGCTCAAGATCGACCGCGCCAAGATCGCTGCCGCCGGTTACAAGGACTGCGTCGTCGTGGCCGTGTCCAATACCGCCGAGTTCGCCGACGTCGAGCTCGCCGTCGAGGCTGAGTCTGCCGTTGCTGCTGGTGACGCCATCGTTAAGGTCGTTCGCAAGTAAACTGCGGCATCCAAAGGATGTGCAAGGGTGGTCGGGTTTTCCGGCCACCTTTTTTATTGCATCGCGGGGAAGCGTTTTATTGTACGTTGGGCGGGCTTGCAAACCGTTCGGACGCTAAAACGAACCGACCACGCCTTCGCGTTGCCGAGGGTGTTCATAAGTGGATAGTATGGGCTTACTTATTACAACGTGTGCCGCGTCCGGGAAGCGCGGTGCCGCTCATTGGGAGGAACAACATGAAAAAGAAGCTGCTGCTTGCGCCCCTCATGGCCGTCTTGGTTGCATGCGTGGTCGTGCTTTCCGGCTGTGGAGGTCCTTCGGTTGAGGAGCTCATCACCGAGGATCTTACGACGCAGTTTGACGAGGTCAAGAACGGTGGCGACGACTTCCTCTCTGGTCTGGAGGAGGCTTCGGGCGACGAGTTCGAGCAGCTGGGTATCGATCCCAAGGAGTACGCCAAGACCTATCTTGAGGGCTTTGACTACAAGATCGGCGACGTGACGGTCGACGAGGACAAGGGTGTCGCGACCGCCGAGGTCTCTATTACATGCAAATCTATGAACAAGATCGTCGAGGACTTCTCCACCCAGTATCAGGAGAAGGTCGCTGCGCTTGACACGGTTCCTTCCGATGACGAGCTGTACAAGATGGCCGGTCAGGTTATGGTCGATGTGACCAAGGCCACCGAGCCCAGGAAGACCACGGTTATCTTCAAGTACACCTGCAACGACGATGGCGAGTGGTCTGCCGACGACTCCGTCAACTCCGAGATGATGGATGCAATGCTGAACTAGGGGGTTACGCGGTAGTTCGTTACGGCGTTTTACCAAACGCCGTAACTGCTCGACGCTGCAAGCCCGCCAGAGCGGCAATCTGCCTTTCAACTTCGGCGGCAT
>CABSZR010000263.1 GCA_902482185.1 uncultured Collinsella sp.
AGTACACGCAGAACATGATGACCACAAAGATCGGCAAGCCCAGGATACGGTTGGTAACCACGCGGTCGATCTTCTCGGAGGTGCTCATCTTGGCCGGGGCCTTGGTGAGGCACTCGTCGATGATGTGCGCGATGACGCCGTAGCGCTCGCCGGTGATGATGGACTCGGCATCGTCGTCGCAGTCCTGCTCGCACTGAGCGACCAGCTCTTCGACGCGAGCGGCCTTCTCCTTGGTGAGGTTGATGAGCTTGCAGGCGTCCGCATCGCGCTCGAACAGCTTGACGGCGTAGTAGCGGCGCTTGTTGGCGGGAACGCTCGCCGGAAGGTTGTTCTCGATGTGGGACAGAACGTCCTCGATGGAGGAGTCGAACTTGTGCTCCGGCACCTGGCCCTTGGTGGCAGCGGACTTCTTGACCTGCTCGAACAGCTCCGTGATGCCCTTGTTCTTAAGAGCCGAGATCATCATAACCGGGCAGCCGAGCTTCTTGGAGAGCTTGTCGGTGTCGATCTTGTCGCCGTTCTTCTCGACCAGGTCGGCCATGTTGAGGGCGACGACCACGGGCAGGCCGGTCTCGATAACCTGAAGCGCCAGGTACAGGTTGCGCTCGAGGTTGGTGGCATCGACGACTTGGACGACCACATCGGGCTCGCCGCTCATGAGGTAATCGCGCGAGCACTGCTCCTCGGGGCTGTAGGGGGAAAGCGAGTAGATGCCAGGGAGGTCCGTGATGGTAACGTTCTTGTCGCTTAGGAGCTTGGCCTCCTTTTTCTCAACCGTGACGCCGGGCCAGTTGCCAACGTAGCCGTTGGCGCCGGTGATCAGGTTGAAAAGCGTGGTCTTGCCGCAGTTGGGGTTACCCGCCAGCGCGACATGGATCTGAGAATCCGCCATTCAATCCTTCTTCCTTGTGTGCCTGCGCTGCTTTCTCCGCGCAGGCTGGATAATGTGCTTCAAAGATGCTGCATTAAGTTAGAAAAACCTAACTTTATCTGCAGAAATATACGTCGCGAGTCCTTACTGGACCTCGACGACGGCCGCCTCCTCCTTGCGGATGGAAAGCTCGTAGCCGCGCACGTTGATCTCGACCGGATCACCGAGCGGTGCAACCTTCACGACCTTGAACGAAGTGCCCTTGATGAGCCCCAGGTCCATAAGGTGGCGGCGAAGCGCACCCTCACCGTGAAGCTTGACGATGGTGGAGCTCTCGCCCACCTTAACGTCACCCAACGTCTTCATCCTCTTATCCCCCTTTCGGTTTTTATGAAATGCTGCAGACTAACCGACGGTCATGATGTGCATGGCAACCTTGGAATCGATGCCAAAGCGTGCGCCCAGCACCGTGACGATGATATTGGCGCCACTCGAGCTCACCACGTGGATTTCGTTGCCCTCGACAAAGCCGAGATCCTTGAGGTGGTGCTTCATATCCTCATTGCCCTTTACACGAGACACGCGCACGGTTTCGCCCGCTTTTACCATCGAAAGCGGCATTGCCGGCATCTGCGGTCCGCAAGACATGAGTGGCTCCTAACGTCAGTTCGTCCTTCACATCGGCGCAGCAAAAGTTAGCCACGCCTATGTTCGCTTTAGTAAACTAACACGTGGTTAACTTTTTGGAAAGGGTCCCCATTCAGATTTCGAAAAAGTTTCCTATACGAAACAAAAGAAGCACCACAAAGACCATCTCTTTGCGGTGCCTTGTCATACCAATTTATGCAACAAAGGGGACTGTCCCCTTGTCACATTGATGCGCTTAGAGCGAGAGGTTTCTGATCGACGTGACACAGGAGGCCTCATCTACGCCCGAAACGCGGAAGATGATGTCCTCGCCGCACTCGCCGTAGAGAGCCATGAGTCCCATGACATCGCGGCCATCCGTGTGGCGATCGCCAATGCTGACTGACACGTCGCTACGATGCTTGGCAATGATGTCATAGAGCAGCGCAACCGGGCGGGCATGTAATCCCAACGGATCTTTAATCGTCTTTGTAAACTCGACCATGTCCCCTCCCACGACATCGCACATTCGGCCGGCAAAACCCAGCCACGTGGTAGCTATTGTACCGTTAGATGCTTCTCGAGAGCTCCTCTGAACACCTCGTGGTCAAAAAGTGGCAAATATGAGTACTGTCACCAATTTAGTAGCAGCAAAATCGAGAGCAAATTGCCTAATTTGAGCGATTCGAAGAGGTTGAAAGCCGTCAAACGCTCTTTAAAGGGGGTTAGATAAATTGATTTTGAGCCCATTTTCGCTCAGAACAGGCCGAAAAATATGACACCTCTTTTGCAACAGTACTCATATTTGGCATTTTTTGCCCACAGGGTCCAAAACCATGCTCCAAAACACAAAAGGAGGGGCCTCGTAAGGCCCCTCCTTAGGAAAGGGAATCGATTTATTCCACAGCCGTAGATTAATCCTAGCCGCTACTCCATCATGTCGAGGACGGAGGGGCGAAGCTCGTTCTCGGCGGCCTCGGGATCGGTTTCGCGCAGGCGGTTGATGTAGCGGTTGTACCACATCACGGCAAGGCCCAGGAAGACAACCACGCCGCCAACGTTGTAGACCAGCGTCAGCCACAGCGGCTGATCGAGCGGAATGGTGCCGCAGATAAGCACGAAGCAGAAGACCACAAGCAGGAATGCAGCAATGACCAGGCCAAAGGTGCGCGAACCCATGCGGAAGCCACGGGGAGCAGCGTCGAAGTTCTTGCGCAA
>CABSZR010000264.1 GCA_902482185.1 uncultured Collinsella sp.
ATGCTCTACAATCCCGGGCTCGTCTCCGCCTACAACTTCGTCCCCGTACTTATGGGGCTGGTGCTCCTCGTCATCTGTTAGATGCTGCCCAGCATCAGCATTGCGGGGGAGAAGATGTTGATGAAGCCGTTGTTGTTGCACGCCTGCTGTGCGCCGTGCTCTCTTGAGCCGGTCCGCCTGCTGCGCGAGGAAGGGTTTGAGCCTACAATCTGCTGGACAAACCCCAATATTCAGCCGCACGATGAATGGCAGCGGCGTTTGGATGAGCTGCGCCGGTGGTGTGCCGATGGCGACATCGAGCTCATCGAGGCGGGGGAGGACCGCGAGCGCTGGGAGGTCGGCGTGGCCCCGCTGGGCGCCGATCGACCCCGTCGCTGTCGCGCGTGCTATGCCTTGCGCCTGGCCGAGGCATGCCGTGTGGCTCAGGAGCGTGGGTTTGAGTTTGTGGGCACGACGCTCGCCGTCTCGCCGTATCAGTTGTTCGAAACCTGCAATGATGTGTTGGAGCGTCTGGCTGCCGCCCGCGGTCTCACTCCGGTGATTCGCGATTTTCGCCCGTATTACCCCGAGGCCACGCGTCGTTCGCGCGAGCTGGGCATGTATCGGCAGAATTATTGCGGCTGCCGATTCTCGGCCGTCGAGGCGGCCATGGACCGCGCCCGCATCCGCGACGAGCGCAAAGCATCCAAAAAGTAGTTCTTTTGGGCTGGCAGCCTGCTAGGATGTAGAGCGGACTTTAGCTATATAAGGAGTATCCGACGTGTCTATGCGTACCGATGATTTTGACTACAACCTTCCCGAGGAACTGATCGCCCAGGCTCCTGCCGAGCCGCGCGACTCCTGCCGCCTGCTGGTGGTGGATCGCATGGGCTCCCAGGCGGGAACGCCGCTGGAGCACGGCGGTACCGTCGAGCACCGCATCTTCCGCGACATCATCGACTATATCGAGCCGGGCGATGTGCTCGTCATCAACAAGACGCGCGTGATGCCGGCCCGCCTGATCGGTCGCAAAGCCGGCTCGGGTGGCGTGGTCGAGACGCTGCTGCTCAAGCGCCGCGAAGATGTTGACCCGCTGGGTCACGTTTGGGAGTGCCTGGTCAAGCCGGGTAAGCGCCTGAAGCCCGGTGCTCATATTGAGTATCGCGCCGGTGGCGCCCATGCGCCCGAGGGGGCTCCCGTGGTGCTGACGGCCGAGGTCATCGACTTTGTCACCGATAGCCGCGGTGGCCGCCTGGTGCGCTTTGAGCCGGCCGGGTGCAATGCCGCCGGCGACCCGCGCACGCTCGACGAGGCCATCCATGCTGCCGGCCACGTGCCGCTGCCGCCCTACATTACCGATTACGAGGGCGATCCCGAGAAGTACCAGACCGTCTACGCCATGAAGGAGGAGCACTCGGCTGCCGCTCCTACGGCGGGTCTGCACTTCACGCCCGAGCTCATGGCCGCTATCGAGGCCAAGGGTGCGAAGTTTGCCGCCGTCGAGCTCGAGGTGGGTATCGATACTTTCCGTCTGGTGGAGGAGGACGACCCCACGCAGCACGTGATGCACACCGAGCGCTACCACGTGTCGCAGGAGGTTGTCGATGCCGTGCACAAGGCCAAGGCCGAGGGTCATCGTGTGATCGCCGTCGGCACCACCGCGGTGCGCTCGCTCGAGAGCGCGTTTGACGCGGACGCGCCGGTGTCCGATCCGGCTGTGACGGCGCGCTATTTTGAGGGCCGCGAGGACGGGGCCGACACGCTCGGCCGCGGCGACATCGTGGTGCGCGAGAACGCGACAACGC
Source organism: uncultured Collinsella sp. (assembly GCA_902482185.1). Taxonomy (GTDB): domain Bacteria; phylum Actinomycetota; class Coriobacteriia; order Coriobacteriales; family Coriobacteriaceae; genus Collinsella. The sequence continues at coordinate 1,785 of CABSZR010000264.1, forward strand.
AGCTCTACCTCATGCCCGGCTCGACCTATCACGTGGTCGACGCGCTGATCACCAATTTCCACGTGCCGCGCTCCACGCTCATGATGCTCGTAAGCGCGCTTGCCACCCGCGACCAGATCATGGATGCCTACGCCGCTGCCATCGAGGAGCGCTACCGCTTCTTCAGCTTTGGCGACGCCATGCTCATTTTGTAAGTTACGCGGTTCTACGAACCGCGTAACTGCTCGACGCTGCGCGGGCCGCATTGGACAATCTGACGTTCAACTTCAAGGGCGCGACCGGAAGGTCAGCGCCCTTTCGTTTCACGTCACCTTGTCTCAAATGCGACCCGCTCGCTGACTCTGCCATTACATCGGTGTTGCCGTGGTTGTTGAGTAGTCATTGGGCACTTGGCACTTGGGGACGTTCCTTTTGTGCCGGCACCTGGGGACACTCCTTATGTCAAGAGATTGGTGCAAGAGGGATAGATTGCCTTGCATCAATCTAATAAGTTGCGGTGAGATAGTTCTTGAATTGGCTTTTTGAGGGCTAAACAGGAACTATCTCACCGCAACTGCGTTGAGCGTTTTTTGGCAGCTGGTTTACTTGCTTGCGAACAGCCAGACTAGGATGATCACGAGGACTACGGCGATAATGCAGACGATGGCGCCGGTGAATTTGATGCGGGAGTCGCGGGTACGCTCGCGCACGTCGTCCTCGGCGGCTTCGAGTTGAGCCACTTCGCGCTCGGTTTCGGCGTGCTCGGCCTTATCGCGGGCCAAGGAGCCTGCGAGCGATTCGGTAATCTCGGGATGGTCGTGCACCTCGGTCGCCTGCTCGATGATCGACTGCGCATGCGCTACATCCGCCTGGGCATTGGCAATAGCCTGCTCCTGCTCTCGAC
>CABSZR010000265.1 GCA_902482185.1 uncultured Collinsella sp.
TACCAGGGCGATTACGCGCCCTTTGGCGATGTGTATCTGTCGACCCTCGAGTTTGTGGCGCGCGTGCGCAACCGTACTCTGCCGTGGTGCCGCAGGAGCTCGTGACGCTCAACGCGGTGGAAGATTGCATGGAGCGCGTACTGGCGCGGGCGCTCTCGACGCTCGACGGCCCGGTCGACATGCTCGATCGTGCGGCGCAGCTGCTCGGCGGACTTGAGCCGGGCGAGGTCGATGGCACGCTCGAGTCGCACGTCGACCGCAACCGTCCCTTCGACGACATTCCGATGGCTGCCGGCAAGCCCGAGGCCTGCTCACTGCTGCTGATGCTCGTGCGCCAGGGAGAGGCGGCTCGCCGCCAGCTGCCGACGGCGCCGATCGTCTCGGCCCGGTCGTTTGCCGAGCGTGCCTGGCCGTATATGCTCGCGTGGTCCGACCTGGGGCTCGACGGCAAGGAACGCATGACGGTCGATGCGCTGGCGCGCGCCGAGGTGAACCGCTTTGCCGACGAGGATACAAGCGAGCGCATGCGTGGCGAGATGATGGGCATACTGGGTGACCTGTTGGGTATTTCGCCCGAGCAGATGGAAGAGCTGCGCTCCGAGGACGGTCAGCGTCGTCTGCATGAGGGCATGAAAAAGTTTGAGGGTGAGGTCCAGGACGCCATCGAAAAGATGATGGGCGGCCAGGGCGGACCGCAGGGCGGGCCCCAGGGCGGACCGATTCCGCAACCGCCGGTGGACCCGAGGCAGTTCCCCTTTTTCTCGCAGAACTAGGCCGCTGCGCGCCCGCCAGAGCGGCAATCTGCCTTTCAATCGTCGGGCATGACCGCCAGGTCAATGCCCTCCTCTTTCAAGGCACCTTGCTCGCTCTGGCGGGCGCTCGCTTGCGTATGCTCAACCTGCATTTAATCTCGGCTGACTTATGGGGCTGGCGTTGTGTTATTCTAGAACAGACGTTCGTGAATAGTGCGCGGGGCCTTGCCTTGCGCTGCGCTTGTGGCGAGGGGAGGTTGGCTTGGTCATTTTGGGTATCGACCCCGGTTTGGCCCATACGGGTTGGGGGATTATCGAGGAACGGCGCGGAGAGGTTCGCTGCCGTGCCTACGGTTGTATTGAGACGAGTGCCGGAAGCCCGCTCGCGGTGCGCCTGTCGCATATCGCCCGCGACCTCAAGGGTGCCGTGGAGCGTTATCGACCCGATACTGCTGCTATCGAGAGTATTTACTTTGGCGCCAACGTTCGCTCGGCCATCCCCACGGCGCATGCCCGCGGTGCTGCACTCGTGGCGCTTTCGGAATGCGCGCTCGAGATTGGCGAGTACACGCCCATGCAGATCAAGCAGGCTGTGGTGGGCACCGGTGCCGCGGACAAACGGCAGGTCGCCTACATGGTGCGTACGCTCACGCAGCTCGATCACGACCCGCATCCCGACCATGCCGCCGATGCCCTGGCCTGCGCCATCTGTCACGTTAACCTCAGCCGCACCCGGGCGCTTACCGGCGGCGAGTTCTATCAACAGAGAGGAACCGGATACTGATGATTTCCCAGCTCCATGGAACGCTTGTCGAGGCCACGATGAGCTCGGCCGTCGTCGATGTGTCGGGCGTGGGCTTTGAGCTCGGCATCTCGGGCAGCACCGCCGCTACGCTGCCGACGCCCGGCGGCGAGGTTCGCCTGTATACCCGTATGCAGGTGCGCGAGGACGCCATGACGCTCTTTGGTTTTGCCTCCAAGGACGAGCGCACGATGTTCGATCGGCTCGTGTCCGTCTCGGGCGTCGGTCCGCGCCTGGCGCTCGCCGTGCTCTCCACCTATACCGTGGGCCAGCTGTATTCGCTGGTAATGGCCGAGGACGACAAGGGTATGGCCAAGGTTCCCGGTGTGGGCAAAAAGACCGCGCAGCGCCTCATCTTGGAACTCAAGAGCACCTTTGCCAAGGACAAGGGCTTTGTGCCGGTTGACGTGATTCCCGGCCAGGTTGCGATGCCCGTGCCCGCTGCCGCTCCCTCGGCCATCGACGATGCCCGTGCGGCACTCCTTTCCATGGGCTTTAGCCCGCAGGAGACCGATGTTGCCCTGAGCGGGTATGATGGGCAGAATATGCGTGTCGAGGATCTGCTCGGCGCGGCGCTTAAGCGACTCGGAATGGATGCGTGATGTGGGAAGCCGATGACTCTCAGGACCTGTGGGCGACGGCCGGCAACTCGCCGGCGGCATCCATGGCACACGGTGAGCGCATGGTGGGCTCGGAGCTGACGCCCGAGGACCTCGATGTCGACCGTACCCTGCGTCCCCAGCGCTTGGATGACTACTGCGGTCAGGAGCACATCAAACAGAGCCTGCGCGTGCTCATCGAGGCAGCGCAGAGCCGTGGCGAGACGCTCGACCACGTGATCTTCTCGGGCCCTCCGGGTCTGGGCAAGACCACGCTGGCTACGGTTATCGCCAACGAGCTGGGCGCTCAGATCAAGACGACGAGCGGCCCGGCTATTGCGCGTACCGGTGACCTGGCGGCCATCCTGACTAACTTGCAGCCGGGTGACGTGCTGTTTATCGACGAGATCCACCGCCTCAACCGCTCGGTCGAGGAGGTCCTGTATCCTGCGATGGAGGACTTTGCCCTCGATATCGTGATCGGCAAGGGTCCGGCTGCGCGCTCGATT
>CABSZR010000266.1 GCA_902482185.1 uncultured Collinsella sp.
CATTAACAGCATAAAGAAATGATCCCTTGGGGACGGAGGAAAACGGATCATTCGCGGCCTCCGTGCGATCGATGATCCGTTTTCCTCCGTCCCCAAGGGATCATTTGTTGGCAGGTTGGTTAGTTGGCGGGCTGGAAGAAGGCTACGGCTACGGCACCGGGGCCTACGTGGGTACCGATGGTGGCACCGATGGTGTGAACGGGCAGCTCGCCCTCGGTGTGGCCAGCCCACAGTGCCGCGCTGTCCTCGATATACTTCTTGAGCACGGCGTCCGAAAGGCCCGTATAGCCCAGCGCCAGCGGCATGGAAAAGTCGACGCCGCCCGCTTTTTCGACCTTCTGGTTGAGCAGGTTACGGCCGTTCTTGGAACCGCGCGCCTTGCCCAGCTGCACGATCAGGCCGTCCTCGGCGGCCACCACGGGCTTAACGTTGAGCAGCGTGCCCACAGCGCCCGCAGCAGCAGACAGGCGACCGCCGCGCACCAGGTACTCCAGCGTCTCGAGCAGGCCGATAACCACCACGCGGTCGCGCACGGCCTCGACCGCCGCCGCGATCTGGGCCGCGCTACGGCCCTCGTCCACCAAGCGCAGCGCATACTCGACCAGCACGCGCTCGCCCAGGGTGACGTTGTTGCTATCTACCACGAACACGTCGCCGCCCGGCGCCTCGGCAAGTGCGGTACGGGCACTCTGATTGGTGCCCGAAAGCTTGGCGCCAACGGTAATAATCACTGCCTCGTCGCCGGCCTCACGCGCCTCGGCAATCGCCTGCGAAAACGCGTACGGGTTGACCTGGCCGGTCTTGGGCAGCTCATCGCGCTCCACGAGCATCTCGTAAAAGCGCTGGTGATCGATGTCGACGCCATCCATGTACACATCGGTGCCAAAGGTGACGGACAGCGGCAGAACACGCAGAGCGGGGTGCTCAGCCGGCGACATATCGCTCGCGGAATCGGTAATAATACGAATGGACATAGCGAATCCTTTCTTGCGCGGACCTCGCGCGGGGAATTTTGACAGCAATGCCCCGGCACGGTATACGCGCTCAAACGGGACTATGCAGTTGTTAATTGGAAGCAAATGCCTTGGCGGCCTTAGATCTCGCGCAGGGTGTTGAGAATCGTGCGCAGCGACGCATACATCTGCTCGCGCTGCTCCACACCCATAGCCTTACCGGTGGTATCGAGCACCTCGCGAATGATGCGGTCCGCCTCGCTCATGCTCTCGCCGCCCAGAGCGGTCAGGCGCACCGGAGCACGGTACTTAACGGCGACATCGCCCGAATCATCGACCTCGACGTAGCCACCCTCCTCCAGATGCGCGAGCGTACGCGAGACGGCGGCGCGGGTCACGCCTGCCATGCGAGCCAGGTCGGCGCCAGTCAGGCCGTCCTTGCTGCGCTCAAGATAGTACAGGCACATGACGTCGGAGCCCTTGAGACCCAGCCTTGCGCCCTCAGACGTCTTAATGCGCTGGATCTCCTTGTAGAGCCCGCTGATCAGTCCGACAAAGTCCTCGAAACGTGTCTCGTCGCTCTGCTGCATGGGAGACGACCGCCTTTCGCTTGCATAATGCTTACGGGTAAACATCTTAGTCGCATAAGGCGACACCCGTACCCAAATACCCCATTTGTTAACCCATCAACATAAAAACCACCACAAAGGGGACAGGCACCTTTGTGGTGGTTTGGGGCATCAATAGGTTCTAGGCGCCGCTACAGCTCCACGCAGGGATTGTCGCGAGTCACAAGCGTCTTAACGACAACCGTCGCTCCCAGATAACGCTCGAGCAACTCAGCGAGGCGATCGATCGCGGCCTGGCATTCCCCCATCCGCTCGGGCTCCACGCACTCAATCGCCAGGAACGCATCGGCCGAATCATCGGACAGCGCCGTGCGAACGCCGTCGCGCCAGTTCCAGCAGCGGCACACAGCGCCCGCATCGTCGATGTAGGCGAGCTCGCCGGGCAACGTCGGATCGTCCGCCTCCTCGCCAAGCGGCAAGAACGCATCGCCACCGTCGGTCACCTTCAAGCGAAGGTCTCCCTCGATCGCATGCAGATCCTCGCCTCCCACGGGCAGCGCGTAGGTCAGCGACACCGTGTTGTAAATATCCACCGCGGGCGTAATGTGGCCCACCGGCTTGCCTTTGAGCACGCGTTTGAGCAAGTTCTCGATCGAGCAGCGCGCGCCTTTCTTGGTCTTGAACAGACGATAGGCCTCGCGCCATGCCTTGACCGGTGCGTTCTCGCTGATAGTGTCGCTGGTCAGATGACGCTCCGCATCGATATTGGCGCGGTCGAGCAACGCCGCAATCGCATCCACGTCCTCTTGAGGAATCTGAGCCGTGGGCTTCATGCCTTCCACGACCACAACACCGACCGCTGCCTGCGGAAACAGCTCCCAGAATGAATCCTCGGCAATAAAGCTCTTCATACGCTCTCCCTTCATTGTGCGCGCCCGAGTGAGGGCGCCTAAACAAAAAGCGCCCTTACAACGGCCACCTTCAAAGTCCTACGGTGCCGTCACAAGAACGCTTGCGCTGTCCCCATCCGGAGAAGGGGACGATATGTCAGGCGTATTGTAACCCGAGTCATCCACGCGAGCAAAACCACCACAAAGGTGCCTGTCCCCTTTGTGGTGGTTTTGGGTCTGAGGCGACG
>CABSZR010000267.1 GCA_902482185.1 uncultured Collinsella sp.
TCGCACAGGGCATTGAAGGCGTTGATGGCCTTCTCGCCGTCAGCGACGTCATCCTCGGACTTAAGCGAGAGCTTGAGGTCCTTGGTCGAGAAATCCTTGGCGGCGAGCTTGGCACCCTTCTCGGCCGAAACGCCATAGGTTGCCGCGGCGCCGGTCAGAGGGCCGATGACACCGATCTTGAAGGTCTTGCCGTCATCGGCGGAGCCGCCGTCCGAGCCACCCGACGAGCAACCAGCGAGTGCGACGGCACTGCCGAGCGCCGCGGCACCGGCGAGAAAGTTCCTGCGGCTGAGCGTGCTGTTGATGTTGAACATGGTGTCCCCCTTTTTTCGCTGGCCGCAGCGCGGCCGTCTTGCGGTACGGGGCAAACCTTATGGCGCAAACGTTGAAAGTTTGTTACGGAGTTCCGTTTGTAGCGAGCATGTTTCCAATGTTTCCGCAGCGTTTCGGGGGTGCCGTTTTGTGCGACTCCTGTTGCCTGGCGAGCACGCGCCCTCGGTTCACGCTAGAATGCACTCAACCTTTAAGCGGTTAATCCATCCATAAGATGCACGAAGGAGCTATCTATGAGCGAACCCCTGCGCACCGTGAACGTCGGCCTCATCGGTCTGGGAACCGTCGGCGGCGGCGTGGCCCGTCTGATCAAGAGCCACCACGATGAGTACCTGGCAGCCTACGGCATCGACCTTAAGCTGACCCGCGCCTGCGCGCTTGCCTGGGAGCAGGCCGAGGCAGCCGGTATTGAGCGTGAGGCCTTTACGAGCGACTGGCACGATGTCGTCACCGACCCCGCCGTCGACATCGTCGTCGAGCTCATCGGCGGCGAGCACCCCGCAACCGAGATCTTCACCACTGCCTTCGAGAACGGCAAGCATGTCGTCTCTGCCAACAAGGCCCTGCTGGGCCGTCATGTCGAGACGCTCGCCAAGAAGGCGCGCGCGTGCGGCGTGCAGATTAAGTGCGAGGCCAGCTGCGGCGGCGGCATCCCCATCGTGAGCACGCTTGAGCACGACCTGGTGGGCAACAAGATCCTGACCATTGCCGGTATTCTCAACGGTACCACCAACTACATCCTGTCGCGCATGGACGCCGAGGGCGCCGATTACGCTGACGTGCTCGCCGACGCCCAGGCAAAGGGCTATGCCGAGGCCGACCCGTCCGCCGACGTCGACGGCTTCGACGCCGCCAGCAAAACGGCGATCCTCGCCTCCATCGGCTTTGGCACCCGTGTGACCACCGACGACGTATACCAGCAGGGCATCCGTACCATCGGCGCCGAGGACATCGCCCAGGCCCGCGAGCTCGGCTACACCATCAAGCTGCTGGGGATCGCACGCAACACCGACGCCGGCGTCGACGTCCGCGTGCATCCCACGCTCATCCCGGCAGACCATATGCTCGCCAAGGTCAACGGCGCCATGAACGCTGTCTACGTGGTAGGCGACGCCGTGGGCGAGACCATGTTCTACGGTGCCGGCGCAGGCTCCTTCCCCACCGCGAGCGCCGTCGTGGGCGATATCCTGTCGCTCTCCGAGCAGATCAGCCGCGGCGTGGCTCCGCTGCCCGAGATTGAGCCCTATGGTCACAACCTCGCCTTTAAGCCCATGGACGAGCTCCAGACTAAGTACTATGTGCGCCTGAAGGTCGCCGACCGCGTGGGTGCCCTGTCCGAGACGGTCGACATCTTTGCCAAGCACAACATCTCGATCTCGCTCATCAACCAGGTCGAGGACGGCAAGTCGGGCGCCAGCGATACTTGCTCGGTCATCTTCCTGACGCACCGCGCGCTCGAGAAGGACGTCCAGGCTGCCACCGCCGAGCTTGCCAGCGTCGACTGCGTGGCCGAGGTCGCCAACATCCTGCGCATCGAGGACGTTGAGGCCTGGACCGAAGGCGTCATGGCCAACTAGTCCACTACTTCGAACCTCAACGAAGCTCAACGCAAAAGGCGCGCTGCCTGCATCAACCACAGGCAGCGCGCCTTCTTCTGTTTGCAGGGGAAGCTGCGTCCCGGTATTTCAGCTCAGAACGGGGCGAAGCTTCCCTCAGGGCCTTTTTCGGAAACTATGTCCCATTCTGGGCGCGGATTCTGGGACACGCTTTCCGCAACGGGCCTCTCGCGGAAAGCACGTCCCACTCTGGACGCCAATTCCGGGACGCATTTTCCGCGGCGGCGTTGGCTACCTGCCGTCGTCGTCCTGGGCTTCATCGCGCGCGTAGAGCTCCAGCATGCGGCGGCGATATTCATGCACGGCGAGCTTGGCGCGCTCCAGGCGGCGACGCTCGCGCGGAGTCAGCTTGGACGGGTCGATCTCGTCGCCATAGGTTTTCTCGGCCAGCAAATGAGCGGCGTCCACGATACGGGCATCGATGTGCCCGTTTGCCGCCTCGGTCGAGAGGCGGTCGGCAATGGAATCAAGGGTAGGTATGCCGTCGAGCGAACGCCCATGGCCATGCGAGGTCAAAAGCTCATGCTCGCGTGCGAGCAGGCTCGCCAAATCGTGATGGGCGCGCAGGATGTCGAGCGCATCGGATGGATGCTCGGCAACTTCTGCCACGGCGGCGACCGGCGCGGCGTCGACCACGCGGTAGAAGAGCTGCGCGAGCAATGGCATCAAG
>CABSZR010000268.1 GCA_902482185.1 uncultured Collinsella sp.
GCAAAAACGTGCCCACATGCACCTGGTAGGGGCGTGCGGTGTCGATATCGATGGTAATCGCCATAAGCTTCGGTCCTTTCGACCTGGCGTGATAGGTGGTCTAGTGGGAGGCCTCGTCGTCGAGTGCGCGCTTAATGCGGTCGCCCTCGGCAAGGAGGTTCTCCAGATAGCGCTGGTCGCGGTCCTTGAGCGCACGGCTGTAGGCGCCGAGCGACTCGATCAGATGGTCGATCTCGAAGGCGAGCGCGTCGGCGTCGTCGATCATGAGCTCCGACCACATCTGGGGGTTGAGGTGCGCCACGCGGGTAAGGTCGCGGTAGCTACCGGCCGAAAAACCGTGGTGAACCTGGGCGGTCGGGCTTTTGACGTAGGCGTTTGAGACGACGTGCGCGAGCTGGCTCGTAAAGGCGATGACGCGGTCGTGCTCGGCGGCGCTCGTTACGCTGAACTTGCCAAAGCCCAGGGGACGTACCATCTCGCGCACCTGGCCCAAAAGCTCCAGCTTGAGCGCATCGTCTACCGCGGGCGGTACGAGCACCAGCGGGGCGCCCTGGAACAGGTCGGCACGAGAGTTAGCGTAGCCCGAGAACTGGGTGCCCGCCATGGGGTGCGCACCCACAAAGTAAAAGCCGTGCTCGCGGGCAAGCTCAAAGGCGCGCTCGCACACGATACCCTTGACGCCCACCGTGTCGATCACCACGGGGCCCATAATGGCCTCGGTGTCGGTGGCGTCGGCGAGTGCCTGGGCATGCTCCTCGAGCCACTCGATGCAGGCCTCGGGGTAGCAGGCCAGGACGATGATGTCGCATTCGCCGAGTGTCTTGTCGTTGAGCTCTCCGGCGACAGTGCCCATGCTGGCGGCCGTCATGACATCGTCATCGGGGTCCCAGGCCAGCACGCGGACGCCCGCCTGTGCATAGCCGCGGGCAAAGCTACCGCCGATGAGGCCAAGGCCGACGATACCGGCGCACTTGGGGCCGCCCTGGTTAACACGCGCGTTTCTCACCGTACCCATGGGCTACTCCATGGTCTCTTGGCAGACAACCTCGCGGATTGCTCGGATGCGGCGCATGGTGTCGTCGAACTGATCGGGGGTGAGGGCCTGGGCGCCGTCGGACCAGGCGCGGCTCGGCTCGTCGTGGACCTCGATCTCCAGGCCGTTGGCACCGCAGGCGGTCGCGGCGAGCGCCATGGGCTCAACGTAGCGGGTGTAGCCGGTGGCGTGGCTGGGGTCGGCAACGACAGGCAGGTGCGACAGGTGGTGCAGCACCGGCACGGCGTTGAGGTCGAAGGTGTTGCGGGTGCGGGTCTCGAAGGTGCGAATGCCGCGCTCGCACAGGATGACGTTGTCGTTGCCCTCGCTCATGATGTACTCGGCAGCCATGAGCAACTCGTCGACGGTGCCGGACATGCCGCGCTTGAGCAGGACCGGGGTCTTGGTCTTGCCGACCTCCTTGAGCAGGGGGAAGTTCTGGGCGTTGCGGGCGCCGATCTGCATGACGTCGATCTTCTTATCCAAGAAGACCTGCACGTCGCGCGGGTCCATGATCTCGGTCACGACGGGCATCCCGAGCTCGGCTCCCGCCTCCATGAGCAGGTCGAGGCCGCGCTCACCCATGCCCTGGTAGGCGTAGGGGGAGGTGCGGGGCTTGAAGGCGCCGCCGCGCAGGATGGCGGCCCCGGACGCCTTGACCGCGCGGGCGATCTCTATGAGGTTCTTGCCCTCCACGGAGCAGGGGCCGGCCATGACCTGGAAGTTGCCGCCGCCCACCTTGACGCCGTAGCCGCAGTCGATGACGGTGTCCTCGGGGTGGAACTTGCGGTTTGCCTTCTTGAAGGGCTCGGTCACGCGCTGGACGCGCTCGATGATGTCCATGCTCTCAAGGAGGAACGGGTCGATCTGCGTGGTGTCGCCGATGATGCCAACGATGGTCTCGTCCTCGCCGCGCGAGACGTCGGTCTTGAGCCCGCGGTTCTCGATCCACTTAACGAAATGCCCGAGCTGCTCCTCCGAGGCCGAGCCCTTGACGATTGCTATCACGTGAGCCTCCTGCTCCTATGGTCAAGAATTAGTCTTGCGATGTTATCACAGGCCAACTTCTACGACCTGCGGCCCCGTCGTCTGGAAACATCCTATATAACCTCTCTTGCCCCGGATGGCTCCCGCACGGCGAGAAGCCCGCGCATTTCTCGCCAATCTGGGGTATAGTGAATAATTACATGCGCCCATAGCTCAGTGGATTAGAGCGTCTGCCTCCGGAGCAGAAGGTCGTGGGTTCGAATCCCCCTGGGCGCACCATCGCAGTCTCGGGACGCACCGCCTGGCGGCGCGTCCCTTTTGCTTATTTGCAGAAGTTGTGGCGGCATTGGGCCCGTTCCTACGGTTTCCGTAAGGCTTGGTCCCGTGGCGGCCCGGGGTGCCCCGCTTTGGGCAGAATGGGTCTCGCACGTCACGAGCGAGAGGGGACCCACATGGAGAGCAAGGACGCCGCCCTGCGCGGGCTCCCCGACGAGGAGGTTGCCGAGCGCGTGGCCGACGGCCGCGTTAACGCCAACACGGACGTCAAGACCAAGAGCGTCGGGCAGATTCTCTCCGAGCACG
>CABSZR010000269.1 GCA_902482185.1 uncultured Collinsella sp.
ACATACCGTTGTTCATGGCGGGTGCGACCACGATGGGTCGCGGCGTGGCAAGCAGCGTGGTGGAGATGAGGTCATCGGCGATGCCGTTGGCCATCTTGGCGATGATATTGGCCGTCGCGGGCGCCACGACTATCAAATCGGGCTCCTGCGCGAGCGAAATGTGGTGGATGGGGTCGGAGGGGTCGTCGAACAGACCCACTGCGACCGGCTCATTGGTGAGCGCGCGGAAGGTGAGCGGGCCCACAAACTCGGTGGCATGCTCGCTCATAACGACCTTAACGCGTGCGCCGCGCTTTTGCAGCAGACGCACGATATTGCACGACTTATAGGCGGCGATCCCGCCGGTAATGCCCAGCAGGATCGTTTTTCCCTCAAGTAGCATTGAATTGTTGGGTGCCGCCGTCATCGTTAGGCTTCCTTGCTAGGGAGCACGAGCAGGCGGTGGCAGTACGGGCAGTGCGTAATCTCACTGCCGTCATGGTTGAGGTCGCTCATGGACGACGCCTGCAGCGCGGTGTGGCAGACCGTGGGGATGTTGCCCTGAATGGTTTCGACGGCCAGGCCACGGAACTGCTTGAGCAGACGTTCGTAGTCGGTGAGCACGTCGGCGGGCAGCGTGGCAGCAAGCGCGGTACGCTCCTTGGTGGCGGCGTCAATTTGAGCCTGCAGGTCGGCGGCCTTGGCACGAGCGGCCTTGGTATCGGCCTTCACGCCCTCCTCGAACTTGGCGATGATGGCCTGCGCACGGGCTTCGCGGTCGAGCGCCTCCTTATGGGCGACAACGACGTCCTTGCGGGTGTGCTCGATCTTGTCCAGACGCTTGGCCAGGGTGGCGAGCTCGTTCTCCAGGACCTGAACCTCGCGGTAGTCAGAGCCGTCAACGTGGCGCTTCTTGGCGGCCTCGATGGCGTTATTGGTCTGAATCTCGGTGGTGTTGAGGTCGTCGAGCTCAATGTCCAGATCCTTGCGCTGGGCGTAGAGCTTGGTCATCTCGGCCTTGAGCTTCACATAGGTCTTGCGCTTGGAAGCGAGCTCCTTGAGCTCCGGCATATTGGCAAGTTCGCTCTTGTTGCGGGCGAGCTCCAAATCGATCTGTTGCAGCTTGAGTAGCGTAGCGCCGGCGCTCATAAGTTCTCTCCTTTTGTCACAGTCCACCATTGGCAAGGGTTCAGTATTTTAATCGTATGACGGGGGTCGACCCCGGCGTCAACCGCAGAGTTCATCAAGATATCCACGAACGGCTCCTCGGAGCGGTCATGGCCGAGCAAGATCACCGGCAGTCCGCGCAACGCAAGGTCTTGCGCTACGTGGTAGCCCGCCTCGCCCGACACGACAACGTCCGCGCCCGCGGCGATGGCAAGCTCTCCAAAGTCACCCAGGGAGCCGCCCAGAATGGCGACGGTCCGGCACGGGTAATCGGCCTCGCCCCATACGCGGGGGTCGCTGCCAAACGCCGCTGCGGCGCGCGCGGCAAGGTTACGCAGGCTGCAGGGGTCGTTCAGCGTTGCAAGCGCGCCCAGGCCGGTCGCTTCGGGGTCGTCCACGTGCTCCAACGAGCTCATGGGCTCAGCGCCCAGCAGCTCACTCAGGCGAACGCGCGCTTCGTGCGAGCGGTCCAGGTTGGTGTGAAGCGAGATGATGCTCACGCCGCAACGAGCTGCCTCGTACAGCGCCGCGCTGCATTGGGGACGTGTGGCATCCGCCGGACAAAAGGCCTCAGGCGCCTTGATATAGATGGGATGATGCGTTAGCAGCACATTGGCGCCGGCCTCCTGGGCGCGGTGCACATTGGCTTCGGTCGCATCGAGTGCGCAGGCAACACCGGTAATCTCAGCGGCAGGGTCGCCAACGGAGAGTCCTACATGGTCCCAACTCTCGGCATCGGTCTTGGGATAGCGTGCCAGCAGGGCACGCTCGAGCTCGGCGACGATCATGCGGCACCCACGATCGAGAGCAGCGTCTGGGCAAAGTCGTCCAGATCTCCGGGATTCACACGGTCATCGAAGGAAATGCGCAGTGCACCCAATGCCTGCTCGCGACCAATGCCCATCGCACTCAAAACGTGGCTGGGGTCCATGCTGCCACTCGAGCAGGCAGAGCCGGCCGAAACCTCAAAGCCGGCGGCGTCGAGCTTGATGATGAGCTCCTCGGAGTCCATGCCATCAATGTAGATCGATACCATACCCGGCAGACGATCGGCCTGCGCGTAGTCGCCCATCGTGGCGTGAATGCGAGGATGGGCCGTAAGCGTGGCGTAGAGCTTGTCGGACAGGGCCTGCAGCGTCGCACGCTCCTGGCCCACATTCGGCAGCAACACGGAAGCGGCAGCGGCAAAAGCCAGCTGCGTGCGCAGATCCTGCGTACCGGCGCGACGGCCGGCTTCCTGTCCACCGCCAAAGATGCGCGGACGCAGCGGCGTGCGGTTCTTAAGGTAGAGCGCACCGGATGCCACAGGGCCGCCGATCTTGTGCGCGGCAACGGTCATGGCATCGACGCCCAGCTCGGTGACATCGAGCGGAATATGCAAGTAGCCCTGGATGGCATCGGTATGAAACAAGGCGCCG
>CABSZR010000270.1 GCA_902482185.1 uncultured Collinsella sp.
AGAAGATCGAGGACACCGTCATGGCGCAGCTCACCGGCGAGCAGCGCAAGCTCTACCTGGCCAACCAGGACCGCATCGCCCAGCAGGTGCAGCATCGCGAGGCATCCGAGTTTAAGAAAGACAAGCTCAAGGTGCTCGCCGAGCTCACCAAGCTGCGCCAGATCTGCTGCGACCCGCGTCTACACTACGAGGATTACAAGGCGGGGAGCGCCAAGCTCGATACGTGCATGGAGCTCGTTCACGGCGCGCTTGACGGCGGTCACCGCATCTTGCTGTTCAGCCAGTTTACGGGCATGCTCGATATCATCGGCAAGCGCCTGGCCAAGGAGGACATCGGCTTTCTTAAGCTCACGGGCGCTTCGTCCAAGGAGAGCCGCGCCAAGATGGTCGCGCAGTTCCAGGCGGGCGAGGTGCCGGTGTTTCTGATTTCGCTCAAGGCGGGCGGCGTGGGCCTCAACCTGACGGCGGCCGACGTGGTCATCCACTACGACCCGTGGTGGAACGTGGCCGCGCAGGACCAGGCGACCGACCGCGCGCACCGTATTGGCCAGCAACATACCGTGACCGTGTACAAGCTCATCGCCAAGGACACGATCGAGGAGCGCATCATGCAGATGCAGGAGTCTAAGCGCGACCTGGTCAACAGCGTGCTCGGCGGCGACGGCATCTCCTCGGCGCTGTTTACCCGCGAGGACGTTCTGGCGCTGCTCGGCGGCGACGGGCGCTAGCTGCGCAGATGGCAACCGGGGCTGTTGAGACGGCTCCGGGTTGCCGGCGCGCTCTGACCCCGGGCGCTAGCCTCGCTCGTTATGTGTTCATTTGCGATGCCGTGGATGGTTCGCCTGCCTTTGGGCATAAGAACCTCAAGAACATCGGCACATCAGCAAAGGAGATCATCATGGCGAAATTCTTTAAGGACCCCGACGGCAAGCTCATTGCCGCCCTTGGCAACGACGTTGCAACCCCTGCCGGCTGCACGGAGCTGACCGCGAACACCGAGGATGCGGCGCTCGAAAAGCACGTGCCGGTCGTTGAGAGCGAGCGCGACGGTCACGTGATCCGTGCGCGCGTGGGCTCGGTCGAGCATCCTATGGTGCCCGAGCACTACATCGAGTGGATCGCCCTTGAGGCCGAGGGCCGTCTGGAGGTCCATTACCTCCAGCCCGGCATGAAGCCCGCGACGTTTTTTGCCGGCGGTTCCAAGACCGGTACCGTCTATGCCTATTGCAACCTGCACGGGTTGTGGTCCGCGACGTTCTAGGAGCGCGCTCCCGCTCGGGGTATCATAGCTAGCATATGCACATGCAAGCGCCGACTGCATCTTGTGGCCGGCGCTTTTACTACGACAACGATGGTTTACGACGGAAAGGGCTGAGCCATGAAGCTCGCACTTGCACAGATCGATATGCGCCTGGGTGATATTGAGGGTATCTGCGGTCGCATCGTGGACCAGGCGCGCCTGGCCCACGAGCGCGGTGCGCGCGTGCTGTGCGTGCCGGCTCCGCTCTTTATGGGAGCCCTGCCCGGCGGCCTGGTGGGCGCTGCCGACTTTGAGCACGACATGCTTGCCGGCTTGACCGGCGTCGCCGAGCGTATCCAAGAGCTCGATATGATCTGCATCGTGCCCGCAGCGGTTTCGTTTGAGGGCCAGCCCCTGCTCGACTATATGATGCTCAAGGACGGTCGTGTGGTGCCGGCCCGTTCGAGCATTGCCCTGCAGCGCGGTGGGAACGGCGATGCCCGTTGGGCGCCGCCAGTCTTCGATGTGGACGGCGTGCGTATCGCCGTGATCTTCGACTTGGACCGCGAGCTCGAGATGCTGCCGACCGGCGTCGACCTCATCGCCTATTTCCAGTTCAACGCGTTTGATATGACCGACCGCGAGACCGCTGCGATCGCAGCCGTGCGCAGCGGAGCCTACCGCAAGATTGCATCTAAGCGCAGCGTGTGGTTTGCCTGCATGGCGCCGGTCGGTGCGTACGACGAGTCGGTGTATACCGGCGGGTCGTTTGTACTCGACGACTGCGGCCGCGTGGTGGCCCAAGCGCCGTGTTTTGAGGAGAGCCTACTGGTTCAGGAGATCCAGCGCGGTGTGATGCTCGATGCCTTGGAGGACCACGAGCTGCCCGAGTTTCGCTCCGAGGAATGGCTGTGGCAGGCGCTGGTGCTCGCCGTTCGCGATAACGCCCGCGCCCGCGGTACGTCGCGCGCCGTGGTGGCGCTCGAGGGCGACCTGCCGTCGTCCCTGCTGGCGGCGCTTGCCGTCGACGCCCTAGGTCCGCGCAATGTGGTCGGCCTGGTGTTGGGACGCAACCGCATCTTTACGCCGGCGCAGGAGGAGGCCGAGGCTGCTCGCTGTGCCGCCGTTCGCGCCATTGCCGAGCGCCTGCATATTCGCACGGTTGAGCGCGATGCGCCGGATGCGGCGCGCGTGCTCGACCGCGATGTGTCGGCGGGCGATGCCGAGCGCCTGCGTTCGCGTACGCTGGGCCTCATGTTGGAGGACACGGCGCTCGAGCTGGGCGCGATGGCTCTGAGCCCGCTTTCCAAGACCGAGTACGCG
>CABSZR010000271.1 GCA_902482185.1 uncultured Collinsella sp.
GTACTATCTGGTGACCTACGCCGCACTGATTCTGGTCGGCGTCATTATCGGTCTCTTTGGTTCTGCCATCGCCATGCGCCGCTACCTGCGCGTGTAGGCATGCTTGGAATTCATCCCTTCCAACGGGTCGTCTCTTATGGGGCGGCCCGTTTTTTGATCCCTAGGGGACGGCAGGAAAGCGAATCATTTGGGTAGACTCTTTGGAGTTCGCAATCGATAGTTAGGAGGCGCCATGGGGCGCAATAACAAGCATAAGCGTGGAGCTCGCAATCAGCGCGGGCCGGTGCGCAGCGAACGCCGTCCGAGCCTGACCGGGCGCGTGCAGCTCCATGAGCATAGCGCCTACGTTGTAACCGAAAACGGCGATTACAAGGTCATGGGCCGCGGTAAGCGCGAGATCATGGATGGCGATACCGTTGCCGTGAGCATTAAGAACAGCCCGCACGGTGAGCGGCGCGCCGTGATCGAAAGCGTGGTTGAGCGTGCAGCCATAAGCGTGGTGGGCACGTACCAGACCGCCGGTCCGCTCGGTGTGATCGAGCCGCTCGATTCGCGTCTGAAGGCCGACTTCTTCATTCTGCCCGAGGATACCTCGGCGGATCGTCTGGGTGTCCACCCGGGTGATGCTGTTGTCGCGCGCATTTTGACCTACCCGACGCGCCTGGAATCGGGTACCGTGACGATCGAGCGCCGCATTGGCGGAGATGACGCGCCCGATTTGGGCGTTCAATATGTGATGGCGCGTTACGGCTATACCGATAGCTATCCCGAGGCCGCGCTGGACGAGGCCGAGGGGCTTTCGCTCGATGTGTCCGCGGCGCTTAAGGACCCGCTCCGCCGCGATCTGCGCGACCGCTTTGTCATCACGATCGACCCGGTCGACGCGCGCGACTTTGACGATGCCATTTCGTTGGAGCGCACGCCCGAGGGTGGCTACAAGCTGGGTGTGCATATCGCCGACGTTTCACACTATGTGGCTTGGGACGGGCATATCGATCTTGAGGCTCGCCATCGTACGACATCGGTGTATCTGGCCGATCGCGTGCTTCCCATGCTGCCCGAACGCCTGTCCTGTGACCTGTGCTCGCTTCGCCCTGACGAGGACCGTCTTGCGTTTACCGTCGATATCGAGCTCGATGCGCAGGGTCGCGTGCGGCATTACGATCCGTATCCCAGCGTGATTCGCTCGCGTGTGCGTATGGACTATGACGGCGCCGAGGCGCTGCTGGTGCGTGCCGGCGCGGTTGAGTATTCGGTGCTGGAGGGTGCAGCCGAGGATGTTGCGGCTGCCGAGACCTCGCGCGAGGAAGCGCTTGAGCGCGGTCTTGCGTGCGAGGAGGCCGCCCGCGGCTACAACATCGACCTCGGCGATTTCCTTGTTGCCGCTAACGAACTCGCCGAACTTCGCCGTCGTATTCGTCGCGCCCGCGGCTCAGTCGATTTTGACACAGCCGAGATTCGCGCTCTATTGGATGAGGGCGGAGTGCCCGTGCAGATTGTGGCGCGTGAGCGTTCGTGTGCCACGTCGCTTATCGAGGAAGCCATGCTGCTCGCCAACGAGTGCGTTGCAGAGTGGCTGGCAGACCGTGATATCGAGGCCTGCTATCGTGTGCATGAGGATCCGAGCCCCGATAGCCTGCACGGTGCCGCCGTTGCGCTGGCGCAGCTAGGCATCATCGACGATCGCCGTGCTGCCGGTATTGCCCTGGGGAGCCCCGATGAGCTGCAGGCTGCAGTTGATGCTGCCGCCGGTACGGCCAACGCACCGCTCGTCAACACGCTGCTTCTGCGCAGCATGCAGCGCGCGCTGTACAAGCCGCGCAACGAGGGCCACTTTGCGCTCGCCGCGCCGTGCTACTGTCACTTTACGAGTCCCATCCGTCGCTACCCCGATCTGGTGGTGCACCGCGTGCTCAAACTGCAGTTGGCCTATGAGCAGCTCGGCGGCAAGGACGCCTTGGTCCGTACGCCGCGGCTGATCGGCAAGGGGCGCGAGTCGCTGCCGCGCATTCTGCCGCAGATCTGCCGCGCATGTAGCGATGCCGAGCGCGCGGCAGATGCCGCCAGCCATGCGACGCAAAAGATCAAGATTGCCCAGTACTATGAGGACCGTCTGGGTGAGCGCTATGCCGGAACCGTCTCGTGGGTTAGCAGCATGGGCCTCTTTGTGCGCTTGGACCTAACACAGGTCGAGGGCCTGGTTTCAATTAAGAGCCTGGGCAACGAGTGGTTCGAGTTCGACGAGGACGCGCTTACGCTGACGGGCGCCGACACGGGGACTCGCTATGAACTGGGCCAGCGCGTGATTATCGAGGTCTCGCGCGTCAATACCACGCGTGGACACTTGGACTTTAAGCTTATCCATTAGCTAAATCCCGACTCGTGGCGAGAGAGCGGAGGGCGGTCTTTCGGGGCCGCCCTCCGCATTTGAATAGTGGCTACCTTGCCGTCTGCTCGGCCGCCCGCTTACCTGCTATTTGAGAGGTAAAACCTACCAAAATAAACCTGTCCCTTTTGGCAGGTTTACAAGAAAGCGGGGATGAGATGGCGACGGTGTACGGG
>CABSZR010000272.1 GCA_902482185.1 uncultured Collinsella sp.
GCCAGCACCAGCGTGGGCATAATCTGACGCAGGCCTGGACGCGATGCCTCATAGCCCGCAAAGAACAGCGCAAGCACCAACGCCACCACAACCAGCATGGCCAACGCTGTCTGCTCAACACCCGCCAGCAACGCGGCAGCCATCACCGCCGGCACCGCCAACAACAGCGGGATCTCCAGTTTTGCAAGCAAACGCGAGAAACGACAGTCCGTCATCCCATCACGCCCTATAGAACACGTTGTCGGCAAAGAAGTCGGCCGGGGACTCCATGCAGGCAATCTCGCCGTCAAACATCATGGCGACGTCGTCGGCTACCTGCTCGGCAAAGTCCAAATCGTGCGTAGCCATGATGACGGTGCCGCCAGCCTTCGCATGGTCACGCAGGGCGCAAGCGATGATGCGGCGGCTGGCCAGGTCCAAACCCTTGGTGGGCTCATCGAGCAATAGCAGTTCGGGGCCGATTAGCAGCAGTTTTGCCAATGCAAGCAGTTGACGCTGCCCGCCCGAAAGATCGTACGGATGGCGTCCATCCAGACCCGACAACCCCAAGCTCGCCGCACGCTCCCGCGCCAAGTTCTCGTCATATCCGCAGGTCGAGGCCCATTCCATCAGCTCATCGCGAACCGTCTCGGCAACCAGCAATGCTTTGGGATTCTGAGGCAGCAGCGCCGCCGAGGCCGCTCCGCGCACCATGCGGCCGCGCTGCAGCTTGGCGGTCTTCGCCAGCACCGAGAGTATCGTCGACTTACCGCATCCGTTGCCGCCCACGATCGCATGCACCGCACCGGCCGAAAACGACGCATCGAGCCCGCGCAGCACCCAGCCGGACGCTCGATCGTAGCGAAACCAGCCTTCCGACAGGGTGGTAGCCGACCTGCCGTGCATTTTTTGGAGTATTCTGCAGTTCGAGTTGTCTGCATATGATTTGACGTCGCCAACGGTGGCTTTCGGATATCCCTAGCGAGCGTTCTGAGTCAGATTTCGTCGTTTTCCGGAGCAGGGGCGCGTCATTCTCGCCATGTCGGAACCCAAAATGACGCAGCGCCCTAAAGGTTTGCCCGCTCGGGGTATTGCTGACGCGGTCACGTTGCAGAATACTCCGTTTTTTGCACGGGCCAGGATGGGGTACCTCGGGAGAACACGGCGGTATCCCGTAAATATATACAATCTGTACCGTAATTTATACAAAACGAAGAGGCAGACAGCGTAGGGTTGGTGCATTGGGGTGCTTGATGCACCAAAATGGGGATCCCACGTGCCGTATACTCTGGCTGGATGTGAAAACGGCTTGACGCGTTGCCAGACGTAGGGGGAGGGTGTCTCGATGAGCGTATTCGAAATTGTGTTTAGTCCGACGGGTGGAACGCAGAAGGTGTCTGGCCTTGTGGCCGGGGCACTGGACAAGAATACCGTTACCGTCGATCTGACCGATAGCGGGCTAGATTTCAGCGCTGTCTCGATGACTGAGGACGACGTGGCCGTAATCTCTGTGCCGGCGTATGCCGGTAGAATCCCGGCTGTGGTGGCTGACCGGTTGGGCATGGTTCACGGCAACGGAGCGCGGGCCGTTCTGGTGTGCGTCTCCGGAAACCGCGCGTTTGAGGACACGCTCGTAGAGCTGGAGGACGTTGCGAAGCATGCGGGATTCCGGGTGATCGCGGCAGTTGCGGCCATTGCAGAACATTCCATTGCGCGACAGTTTGCTGCCGGTCGTCCGGATGCGCAGGATGCGGCGCAGCTCGCAGAGTTTGCGCAGCAAATTCAGCAAAAGCTGTTGGCCGAGGATACATCCGAGCCCTCTATTCCCGGCAATCGTCCTTATAAACAAGCCGGAGGTCACCGCATGGCACCCGAGGCAACAGGGGATTGTGTCTCCTGCGGTGCATGCGCCGCGGCGTGCCCCGTTTGCGCTATCGACAAGAGTGACCCCAAACGAGCAGCTGGCGAGGCGTGCATCTCCTGCATGCGCTGCATCGCCGTATGTCCGCGAGGTGCTCGCAAGCTTGATTCCAACAAACTATCCGCTGTTTCCCAGATGCTGAGCAAGGTTTGCGTCGCGCGGAAGGAATGCGAGCTCTTCATCTAGCGCAAGTGAGATTGGTGCAAACAAACCTGGCCCTTTTGCACCAAAAACGATCCGTTTTCCTCCGTTCCCAAGGGATCATGTGATCCGAAGGGGACGGAGGAAAACGGATCAAAAAGGAAAAATAGTAAGGCGCTCTTTTTCACATTGAATATTGCAATTTGGTAACGCGTTTTATCAAATATGGCATTTATCTGCGGTAATGTTCTATTTCACCGCTGAGGGTGACATTTTATACCGCCTGCCGAACCGTATGGAGACCTCACAACTTTCTAGGTCAGTGTTGTGCGTGTAGCAATTTCGCCCGGCCTCGCCTCCGGGCTGCCATGTGAGAGGGGATCTTATGGCTCGACTGCACGTAATGGAACGCAGCCACGCTCAGGCCGTCATGGACGACCTGCACGATGCGCTCGGACGTCGTCTGGCGGTGAGTTCGCTCGCTCCGTGTCCCGTTGAGTTTACGG
>CABSZR010000273.1 GCA_902482185.1 uncultured Collinsella sp.
CGCCGCCCACCGAAAAGCCGATGATGACAAAGCCAACGACGGCCAGACCCAATAGGACCACCATTGCGATAGGCTTACCCAGGGCATTCTGCAGCGCACTCGCAATAAACGCACCGATGTAGCCACCCGAGGCGGACAGGTTTTGCGGCGTGAACATAAGGTCGCACGAGTCGCTCGTACCCGGCACCATCAGCGAAAGAATGGAGACGACGGCGATAAAGACCACAGCGCCGCCCGCAACAGAGCGCACGTTGAGCGGCGAATCCTCGCCTAAAAAGAGCGTGACGGCAAACAGCAAAATGACGATCGGCAGCACGTAGGCGCCCAGACCAAAGCCCAGGTGGTAGAAACCGGCAACCGCAGCCGTAACGGGTGCGGTCGCTGGCGAAATCACGGCAATGAAGGACGCAATCGCCAAAACGGCAATGACCACGCCGGCGATATCGCGGTTGGCCGAAGGCTCGACCAGGGGCTCAAAATCGTCGAACTCGGCCTCGTGGCCCTTATTGGCACGAAGATGGGAACCGGCACCCTTAGCAGATGCCGGTTGGTTGTTGGCTTTATTGCCTTTGGCGTTTTGTGCAGATCCGCGCGCCAAACTAAACCTCCATGACGACCGGGATGATCATCGGACGAGTGCGCGTACGGCTCCAGATAAAGTTAGAGAGTGAGTCGCGCACGGCCTTGCGAATGGCATCGGAACCGCTGCTCGTAAAGCTGAACTTGCCCTTCTCAATCGTCTTCATAATAGACGCGGAGGCATCCTCGGAGAACTGGTCGTCGATGGCAAACGAGACGCCGCGGCCCGAGAACTCGATGGCCTCAATCTTCTTGTGCTTGAGCGAGACGATGGCAACGGCCGTGACCATACCGTCGTTGGCGAGCTTTTGGCGATCGCGCAGGACGATGGGATCGGTGTCACCGATGCGCAGACCGTCGACATAGACGACGCCGGACTCGACGGGCGTACCACGCTTGACGATACCACCGCGCATCTCGAGCGTGTCGCCGTTATCGAGGATAAAGATGTGATCATCCTTGATGCCCATCTTGCGGGCCAGCTGGGCATGGGCGCGCAGATGCACGGCCTCACCGTGAACCGGCATAAAGTACGTGGGCTTGGCCATGGCCATCAGGAGCTTAAGCTCCTCCTGGCTGCCGTGGCCCGAGACGTGGACAAGAGCACGGTTCTTATCCCACACGTCGCAGCCAAGCTTGGCAAGGCTGTTGACGACCTGCTGGACGGCCTTCTCGTTGCCGGGAACGGGAGTTGCCGAAAGAATGACGGTATCGCCCTCGTGGATAGAGAGCGTCTTGTGCTCGCCATTGGCCATGCGGGACAGGGCCGACAGCGGCTCGCCCTGCGAACCGGTGCACATGACGACGATCTTGTCGTCGGGCAGGTTATCGATATCGAAGGCATCGATGATATCGGCATCGTCGATGTTGAGGTAGCCCAGCTCGCGCGCGACGCGGGTGTTGGTGAGCATGGAGCGACCGGTCACAACGACCTTACGGCCGCACTTGCGGGCGGCATCGCAGATCTGCTGCAAACGATGGATATGGCTCGAGAACGAAGCGACGAACACGCGACCCGGGGCGTTCTTGATGGCATGCAGTAGGTTGGGACCAACCTCGGCCTCGGACTTGGTAAAGCCGGGAACCGTGGCATTGGTGGAGTCGGACAGCAACAGGTCGATGCCCTGCTTGGCAAAGCGGCTGATAGCGGCATAGTCGGGCGTGACACCATCGATGGGCGTCTGGTCGAGCTTAAAGTCGCCAGTGTGCATAACGGTGCCCTGATTGGTGCGAATGAACACGCCCAGAGCGCCGGGGATGGAGTGCGTCATCGAGAAGAAGTCGAGCGAGATGCCGCCGAGGTTGACATGGCTGCCGCCCTTAACCTCGCGGAACTTGGGTGCGCGGATGCGGAACTCAGAAAGCTTGCCTTCGATAAAGCCAAGCGTCAGCTTGCTCGAGAAGATGGGCACCTTGTTGTTGAGGTCCTGCAGCAGATACGGAAGCGAACCGGTGTGGTCCTCGTGGCCGTGGGTGACGACGATACCGCGGAGCTTCTCCTCGTTCTCCAGAACATAGGTGTAGTCGGGAAGCACCAGGTCAATACCGGGCTGGGAATCGTCGGGGAACATGAGGCCAGCGTCAACGAGCACCATGTCGTCGCCGCATTCGAAGACCGTCATGTTCTTGCCGATGCCGTCAAGGCCGCCGAGCGGAATGATCTTCAAGGGAGATGATTTTTTAGCTGCCATAGGTTAGTGTGGTTTCCTTTCTTCGAAACGGGTCTGGAACAACCGACGGGGCGCTTCTGGCAAACCGACCGCCGGGAACGTACAAACATGCATCACAGAGTCGACGCAGTAACCACAGTATGATACCCATTTGCCCACCAACAGACCACCCATGCATCAAAGCCCCATCTGAACTGGTCTATCCCGCCGGTCTGGGGCCATCGGGGGCCGGGCCGGGTTAAGTTTGCTGCTCTACAGTCCTGCGCAAGACGGAAAGCACATTAAGTGCTT
>CABSZR010000274.1 GCA_902482185.1 uncultured Collinsella sp.
ACGCGCGACCGCTCGTATCACACGGCCGATTGGAACGGCCGCGAGTTCACCATCGTCGACACGGGCGGCATCGAACCGCTCAAGAGCGATGACGTCTTCGCCACGTCCATCCGCGACCAGGCGCTCGCCGCCGCCGAGGAAGCCGCCGTCATCCTGTTTGTGGTCGACGGCCGCACCGGCGTCACCGAGGAGGACGAGTCGGTCGCCCGCATGCTCAAGCGCTGCGACAAGCCGGTCTTTCTGCTGGTGAACAAGCTCGACAACCCCGATCGCGAGAATGACAACATCTGGGAGTTCTATTCGCTCGGCATCGGTGAGCCCACGCCGCTCTCGGCTCTGCATGGCCACGGCACGGGCGACCTGCTCGACGACATCGTGGCCCTGCTTCCGGTGGAAGAGGACGAGGTCGCCGATGAGTTCCCCGACGCGCTGAACGTCGCCATCATCGGCCGCCCCAACGCCGGTAAGTCTTCGCTGTTCAACCGCATCCTGGGCGCCGACCGCTCCATCGTGTCCAACATTGCCGGCACCACGCGCGACGCCATCGACACGGTCGTCGAGCGCAACGGCAAGCACTACCGCATGGTCGACACCGCGGGTATTCGCAAGAAGAGCACCGTGTACGAGAACATCGAGTACTACTCCATGGTCCGCGGCCTGCGCGCCATCGACCGCGCCGACGTGGCGCTGCTCGTCGTCGACGCCTCCGTGGGCGTCACCGAGCAGGACCAGAAGGTCATGGGCTTGGCCATCGAGCGCGGCTGCGCCATCGTGGTGCTGCTCAACAAGTGGGACCTGCTCGACGACGACCGTAAGCGCGAGGCCTGCATGGAGACCATCGACCGCCGTCTGGGCGTCATGGCTCCCTGGGCCCAGTACCTGCGCATCTCTGCCCTCACTGGCCGCAGCGTCGAGAAGATCTGGGCAATGGTAGACGCCGCCGAGAAGACGCGCTCGCAAAAGATCAGCACCTCGCGCCTCAACACGTTCCTCACCGACCTGCGCGAATTCGGTCATACCGTGGTGGACGGCAAGCGCCGCCTGCGCATGCACTACGTGACCCAGACGGGCGTCAACCCGCCGACGTTTACGTTCTTCGTAAACCACAGCGATCTGGTCAACGACACCTATCAGCGCTACGTCGAGAACCGCATGCGCTCGACCTTCGACTTTGCCGGCACACCCATTCGACTCTTCTTTAGGAAGAAGGAGCAAAAGGATGCATAATCCGATTCTGCTGACCGCCATCTGCGCCGTGGTCTCGTTCTTTATCGGAGCGATTCCGTTTGGCTTGATCCTGGGCCGCGTGTTCAACCACACCGACATTCGCAAGGCGGGCTCCGGCAACATCGGCACCACCAACGCCCTGCGCGTGGCCGGCCCCAAGGTGGCCGCGCTCACGCTGCTGCTCGACTGCCTTAAGGGCGCCATCTGCGTCCTTATCGCCCGTCCGCTCATCGCGAGCGTGGGCTATGGTTATCCGCCGAGCATTATGGCCCCCGGCGCCGCCGGCGACTGGATGCTCGGCGTCATCTGCCTGGCAGCCGTGTGGGGCCATATCTTCTCGCCCTACCTCAACTTCCACGGCGGTAAGGGTATCGCCGTGGGCCTGGGCGTAATTCTTGCCTGGTACTGGCCCATTGGCCTATCGCTGCTGGGCATGTTTATCGTGGCCGTCGCCATCACCAAGTTCGTGTCGGTGGGCTCGCTCGCCGCTGCCATCGGACTTCCCATCGCTGCCTGCGCGGTCTTTCCGTACAGCAGCCTGGGACTTAAGTTTTGCATGGCGCTGATCGGCATCACCGTGGTGTGGGCCCATCGTGCGAACATCAAAAAGCTCATGACGGGTAAGGAGTCCAAGCTCTCGTTTACCAAGCGCGTCACCGAGCCCGACGATAAGTAGGAGAGAGTCATGAATGTTGCGCTGATTGGCTCCGGCTCCTGGGGAACCGCGATTGCTGGTCGAGCAGCGTTTAATGGCAACGACGTCATCATGTGGTCACATAGCGAAGAATGCGCTCGGGGCATCAACGAGCAAGGGGTCAATCCTCGTTACCTCACTCATTACGAACTTCCCAAAAACGTTAGCGCTACAACCGATATCGTGAAAGCACTCGAATGTGCCGACGGCATTATTTTTGCCGTGCCCTCCACGCACCTGCGCAACGTATGCCATCAGGCGGCGCCCTTCATCGCCGCCGACACCCCGGTGCTCTGCCTCACCAAGGGTATTGAGCCCGAGTCCGGCCTGCTCATGAGCGAGGTCATCGCCAGCGAGATCGGCAACGAATCGCGCGTGGCAGCGCTCTCGGGCCCCAACCATGCTGAGGAAATCTGCCGCGGAGGTCTTTCTGCCGCCGTCATCGCCAGCGAAGATACGCAGGTAGGGGAGACCTTTAAGGACTTGCTCCTGTCCACGGCCTTCCGCATCTATCTGTCGCAAGACATGACCGGTGTCGAGGTCTGCGGCGCCATGAAAAATGTCATCGCCATCGTGTGCGGCATCTCCGCCGGCACCGGTGCCGGCGGAGATGCCGCAC
>CABSZR010000275.1 GCA_902482185.1 uncultured Collinsella sp.
CGTCAACCTGTGCTCCACCCAGAGCTGCGGCAAGTGCACGCCCTGCCGCGTGGGCCTGAGCGCGCTGAGCGATCTGCTCGCCGATGTGCTCGAGGGCCGCGCCGACGAGTCCACGCTCAATCTGATCGAGCGCACCGCCCGCACCATCTATCTTTCGAGCGATTGCGCCATCGGTTACGAGGCCGGCGCCATGGCGCTTACGGCTATCCGCGGTTTCCGTGACGATTTTGAGCACCACATCCGCGAGCACTCCTGTGGCTTTGACCGCGAGGCCCGCGTCCCGTGCGTCTCGGGCTGTCCGGCGCATGTCGACATTCCCGGTTACATTTCGCTCGTCGAGGCCGGCCGCTATGCCGATGCCGTCAAGGTCATCCGCAAGAATAACCCGCTGCCGCTCGTTTGCGGCCTGGTGTGCGAGCATCCCTGCGAGATGCATTGCCGCCGTGGCATGGTCGACGACCCCATGAACATCCTCGCCCTCAAGCGTTTTGCCGTTGAGCACAGTGACCTCAACGACCACAAGCCGCATGTAGTGGACAACACCGGTAAGCGCGTCTCCGTGATCGGCGGCGGCCCGGCTGGCCTTTCCTGTGCCTACTACCTGGCCGTGATGGGCCACAAGGTGACCATTTTTGAGCAGCGCCACCACTTGGGCGGCATGCTGCGCTACGGCATCCCCAGCTATCGTCTGCCGCGCGAGCGCCTGCAGGCCGAGATCGACTGGATCTTGAGCGCCGGCATCGACGTTGAGCTCGATCACTCCGTGAACGGCGAGGAGCTCGCTCGCCTGCGCGACGAGTTCGATGCCGTCTACCTGGCCATCGGTGCCCATAGCGACAAGAAGCTCGGCCTTCCGGGTGAAGAGGCGCCCGGCGTGGAATCGGCCGTCAAGATGCTGCGCGCCATCGGAGACGACGAGCTGCCCGACCTGAGCGGCCAGCGCGTGTGCGTCATCGGTGGCGGCAACGTGGCCATGGACGTGGCGCGCTCTGCCGTGCGCTGCGGTGCCGAAAAGGTGAGCATCGTCTACCGCCGTCGCATCTGCGATATGACGGCCCAGGACGCCGAGATTGCCGGCGCCCAGGCCGAGGGTTGCGAGGTTCTGGAGCTCACGGCGCCGCTCGCCATCGAGACGGGCGAAGATGGTCGCGTGAGCGGCCTGCGCGTGCAACCGCAGATTATCGGCGAGCCCCGCCGCGGTCGTCCGGCTCCGCGTGCCGCCGCTACGCCCGAGCGCGTCATCCCCTGCGAGCGCGTGTTTGTCGCCATTGGCCAGGACATCGATTCCAAGCCGTTTGAGGACATGGGCATCGCCTGCAAGTGGGGTTGCGTGGTCACCGACTCGGACGGTGCCGTGCCCAACTTCGATGGCCTCTTTAGCGGCGGCGACTGCCAGACCGGCCCCGCCACCGTCATCCGTGCCATCAACGCCGGCCGCGTGGCTTCGGCAAACATCGACCGCTATCTGGGCTTCGACCACAAGATCAAGCTCGACGTGGAGCTGCCGACCGTGCAGTTTAAGGGCAAGCACGAGTGCGGCCGTTGCGAGCTGGGCGAGCGCGAGGCCGGCGAGCGCATTCACGATTGGAATCTGGTCGAGCAGGGTCTCACCGAGGAGGAGGCGCGCCAGGAGGCGAGCCGCTGCCTGCGCTGCGACCACTTTGGCTTTGGCGCGTTCCGCGGAGGGAGGAACCTGGAATGGTAGAGCTCAACAAAACCACCGTCGGCGACAACAGCGAAAACGGAGCGCACAACATGGTCAAGCTCACTATCGATAATTGCGAGGTCGTGGTACCCGAGCACACCACGATCCTGGACGCGGCCAAGTCCGTCGGCATCCAGATTCCCACCCTGTGCTACCTACGCGATCTAAACGAGATTGGCGGTTGCCGCGTGTGCGTGGTCGAGGTTGAGGGCTGCGACCAGCTGGTTGCCGCCTGCAACAACTACGTGCTCGACGGCATGGTGGTCCACACCAACAGCCCCAAAGCCCGCGAGGCGCGTCGCACCAACGTGCAACTGCTGCTGTCCCAGCACGACTCGCGCTGCACGAGCTGCGTGCGCAGTGGTAACTGCAACCTGCAGACCATCGCCAACGACCTGGGCATCTTCTATCTGCCGTACGAGCAGCATCTGGCGCGCGAGAGCTGGGACTTCGATTTCCCCATCATCCGCGATAACGACAAGTGCATTAAATGCATGCGCTGCATCAAGGTGTGCGAGAGCGTGCAGGGCCTAGGGATTTGGGACCTGACCAACCGCGCCACGCATACCGCCGTGGGTACCCGCGGGCGCGCGCCGATCGGCAAGACCGATTGCGTCGCGTGTGGTCAGTGCATCACGCATTGTCCGACGGGCGCCCTGCGCGAGCGTGACGATACCGAGACCGTGTTCGACGCCATCGCCGATCCCGACAAGATCGTGCTGGTGCAGATTGCGCCGGCCGTGCGTAGCGCCTGGGGCGAGGAGCTCGGCATTCCGCGCGAGGAGGCTACCGTCGAGCGCCTGGCTTG
>CABSZR010000276.1 GCA_902482185.1 uncultured Collinsella sp.
AGCCTTGGCAGCCGCTCCCCCGCCATCCCCGGGACGACGGCGCGTGACCTTGACTTCGCCATCCGAAACCTGATCGGCCACAGAAGGAACCGAGGGCTTCTGCTGCGTGCCCGAGGAATGGCGACGACGCGGACGTGGCGCGCGCTCCTCCTCGCCACGCGGCTTGCCAGCCTTGTCGGCAGGCGTGTCGGAACCCGTGCCACCCTTGGGAGCGGCACCGGCCTCGCGAGCGGCTACGGCGCGGAAGACGTCCTCGCGCTCCTCGCTCGACAGATGATGGCGGCGACGGCGCGTGGGATTCATGCCACCGCCGCGGTTTTGCTGCTGGGGCTGCTGAGCCTCGCGCTCGCGGGAAGCGTTCTTGCCCGCGGCCTCGCCATTGTCGACGGACGCCGCGCGCTTGCGGCGGCGACGACCACCGGCTGCCTCCTCGGCCTCGGGTGCCTCGGTCTTGCCGCGGCCCTTTCCACGGCCACGGCCCTCGCCCTGGCCCTGAGCAGCGCGAGCATCGGATTCGGCATCGCGACGACGACGCTTGGGCATCGATGTGCCGGCCAGACGATCGGCGCTCGACAGGCCATCGCCCACGTCGACGCCGTTCTCGCGATCGAGTTCCATGAGCGCCAGGCGCATCTCGGGCGACTCGATGCGCTCGAGCACGTCACGCGTCACGCAGTCGGGGCGGCAGTTGCAGCCCTGCTCGGCGGCCTTCTTTTTGCAGCCCTCCGAGCACGTCATATCGGCCAGGTTGACCTTAAAGACTTTGCCGTTCTCCAGGCGCAGCACCAGCTGCTCACGCGGCGTGTCATATTCCTGGATACGCGCCTTGCCAAGCGGCGTATCGATGAGCGTCTTCTTTTTGGGCGCACGGCTCTTAAAGTCCTTGTACGCCTCGAACTCATAACGCAGGCAGCACATCAGGCGGCCGCAAACGCCGCTAATCTTGGACGAGTTGAGCGGTAGGTCCTGCTCTTTTGCCATGCGAATCGAGACGGGCTCAAACTGTCCGCCAAAGCGCGTACAGCAGAGTTCCTGTCCGCACTGGGCATAGCCGCCCACCAGGCGGGTCTCGTCGCGCACGCCGATCTGGCGCATGTCGACGCGAATGTGCAGCGTCGAGGACAGGTCCTTGACGAGCTGACGGAAATCGACGCGCTCCTCGGCAGCAAAGTAGAACACAGCCTTCTCGCCGCCAAACAGGTACTCGACGCCGACCGGCTTCATCTCGAGGTCGAGCTCCTTGACCAGGCGGCGGAAGTCGACCATGGCCTCGTCGCCCTGGATGGCCAGGTCGTCGGCAAGCTGCAGGTCGATGTCGCTCGCCACGCGCAGCACGGGCTTGAGCGGCTGACCGATCTCGTCTTGCGGCACCTCAAAGGGATCGGCCGTGACCAGGCCAATCTCGGTTCCGCGCTCGGTGGAGCAAATGGCATAATCGGCCTCGAGGATATCCAGATCCTGCGGATCGAACCACAGGTCGCGCGAGGCGTAGGTAAACTTAACGGGTACGACTAACGGCATTTCAGTGCCTTCCTGATATCGAACAGCATGACCTCGATGGCCAGCTGAGGAGTAACGTTTCTGGCGATGTTGCGCTCGGCGGTTGCGACCGCCTCGAGCGCCCGCGTGGCACCCGCAACATTCGTCGCGGCGGCAAGCCGCCCGATCGTGTCGCGCACGTCCTCGTTCACAACGTCTGTCGCCTCATCTTGAAGCGTCAGCAGCACGTCGCGCATGAGCGTCCGCGCGCTCGCCAGCGCTTCCATGATACCCGAACGCTCGCGCGCGTTGAGTTCGCGCTTGTTGCGGTCCTCAAGCTGCTTCAATGCTCCACGCGACAGGTAGTCGGCGTTTTGCTCGAGCACCTTTTCCTGCGTGGACTTGACCTCGGCGAGCGGCGCCTTAACGGCGACGATGAGCGACTTGGCGCGACTGAGCACATCGGCCTCGTCGGCGGCGATGAGCGAGTCGATGGCGCGAACCATCTGACGGCGAGCGTCCTGGCGCTCGGCGCTCTTGAGGAACTCGATGCCACGCGTGGGACTCCCCGCCACGGCGACGGCCATGCGACAACGCGCAATATCCTGACCGGTGGCGCGGCTCACGGCCTGCGCGGCCACGGCGGGCGACACCAGTCGAAACGGCACGCACTGGCAGCGGCTCACGATGGTGGGCAGCATCACATCTGCCGAGGTGCCCAGCAAGATAAACATAACGCCCTCGGGCGGCTCCTCGAGTGTTTTGAGCAGTGCGTTGGCGGTGTTGGCGCGCAGCTGCTCGGCACGGTCAATGATGTAGACCTTGGCCTTGGCGCGGATGGGCGCCAGAGGCACGTCATCGAGCAGCTCGCGGGTCTGGGCGATGAGGTAGCCGGTGGCGCTCTCGGGCGTGTAGTAGTGCACGTCGGGATGCGTATGGCGGGCGACGCGCACGCAGCTATCGCATGAGCCGCAGCCATCCTGCTCGCACAGGAAGGCTTGGGCGAGCAGGATGGCTGCGGCTCATGCG
>CABSZR010000277.1 GCA_902482185.1 uncultured Collinsella sp.
GACGAGTGTGCGCAGCGATGTCTACGCACTTGGGGCCCTGTTGTTCTTTTGCTTGACGGGAGTCGACCCTAAACCAGGGCTCGACATGCGCGAGCAATGTGAGGCATGCGGCATTCCCACTCCACTTGCCGATGCCGTCTGCATGTCGATGGCGCTCGACCCGGCCAAGCGTTTTGCGAGCGCGGAAGCGTTGGGACGGGCGACGCGCGCGGCATACGATCTAAGTCGCCCCGTGCGGCCTCCTGCGCCTGTGCTTGTCCGTACTCCGGCCTCGGAGACGGTGTTGACGCCCCAAGGGCTCCAGAACCCCACAGGGCTTCCTAGGCCTGCCGCCTCCACTGCATGCGGTCTGCTCTCTCGCGTTCCGGAGTCTCTGGGGCGCATTTGGAATACGCTCGTCTTCTTCTCGCTGCTTGTGTTCTTTGCCGGAAGTCACTTTGCCGTCTTTCACCCCACGGGAGCAAACCAAAGCTACCCGACGTGGCTTCTCATAATCGAGTATTTTTTCTTTGTCGATGGCCTTATGGTGCTTATGCATTTTGCGCTGCTCGATAAGCGCCGTCTTCGTCGGCGATTCGCACTGCTCGACAGCTATCGCGGCAAGAAGCTCGCGAAACTCTGGCTCAAGGCATTGGGTGTGCTGCTCCTATGCATGATCGTCATAGTCGCGGTTGCCAATGCGACCGGCGTCGTCGATACCTCCGCTACCTAAAAGAAAAAGGGCCCCAGTGGGGCCCTTTGCAGTTGCACTTAGATGCGGTTCATCTGAGCGGCGACTTTGTTGTACCAGTCCTGCCACGTGGGCGGGCAGTACTTTTTGGCCGCAGCCGGGGTAAGGGTGGAGCCGTAGTTGGCGCCCAGATAGGCAACGTGAGCGGAGATGCCCTCGCTCCAGCTGCCAAAGCTGCGCCAACCGCCGCCGCGGGCACTCCAGCCCCAGGCGTTGTAAGAATTGGCGCAATAAGCACCCTTGGTGCTCTCGATGCAGGCGATGGCGGGGGACCAACGGGGGTCGACACCGGTATTCCAAGCGGCGACGGCAAAGTTATAGCCCTGGCCTGCCATGGGGGAGCCGGCGAGATAATTGTCGATGCGGCTCGTCCACTCATTAATGAACGAATCGTAATCGGAGCTACCGGTATTGGCGTTGTTCACCGTGGTGTCGATGGTGGTGTTGGTGTTAGTGGCCTGGCTGCTGGAATTGCTGCCGCTCACGCCCTCGCCCGAGAGCTTCTCAGCGGCAGCGGCCTTATCGGCCTCAAGCTTGGCAAGCTCGGCGGCATTTTCCTGCTCGGCTTTTGCCTGTGCCTCGCTGCGGAGCTGCTGGGCCTGCGCCAGCGCATCCTCGGCGTTTTTCTGCTCTGCCTCAAGCTGAGACTTGGCCTGCTGGAGCTCAGCCTTGTTCTGTTCGAGTTCGGTTTGCATGTTATTGAGCTGTTCGATCTCGTCGACGCTCGAGCTCGTGATCTGGTTGGTGTATTTGCAGGTCGTGATGAACTCACCCAGGCTCTGCGCGTTGACCAGGAAGCTCACGATGGGGTTGGTGCCCTTCTGATACTTATACAGATCGCGCATGGCGGAGCTTGCCTTGGCCTGCTGCTCGGGAAGCTTAGCCTCGATTTCCTCGATGCTTGCCTCATTGGAGTCAATCTGCTTTTGCAGGTCATCGAGTTTGGTGCGGGCGTCGTTGTAGGCGCTCGTGGCGGCTTCGATCTTCTGCTGGGCTGCGGAAAGCTGGTCCTGCGTTGCCTGCGAGGCGGCATACGCCGCAACGGGGGAGAGCATCGGCGTGGCCGTCAGCGCAACGGCGAGCGCGGCGCTCGTGATGATACGAGCCGGCTTCGACGCGACGAGCGCTGCGGTGCGATGGTTCGAATGCTGCATCCAGTCCCTCTGCAATCAATCGTAGGTTATGGTTCGAACGGTATTCTACTACTGCTTTCGACCTCAACTTGAACCTTAAAGGTCCCAAAGGGTCAAGTTGAACTTGAGGCTTTGGCTTTGACCTGCAGTTATGATGAATTGTTGAGAAACCATAGAGTTCAACTTTAACGTTACGGAGCTCTGTTTGAGAGGAGTTTTGGGCTGTAAAAGCCATCTCAACGTGGGGTTTTACAGCTACAGCGCGCCCTTCTGGCGAGCCTGCTCAATCTCTTCGAGGGCCTCGGCGGGGGTGAACGAACAGGTGCCGTCGCCGAGTTTGACTACCCGGATATCGTCGCCGGTATGGACCTCTCCGCCCTTTAGTACCACGCCAAAAACGCCCTCGTGGGGAAAGATGCAGTCGCCAGCGAGATAGTAGATGGCGCAACGGGTGTGGCAGACCTTGCCGATTTGGCTGATTTCGACGAGCACGTCGCTTCCAAGCTTGAGCTGTGTGCCCAAGGGGAGCGAGAACAGGTTGATGCCCCGGGTTGTGAAGTTTTCTCCAAAGTCACCCTCGTGAACGTCGAGCCCGCGTGCCTGCGCCGTCTGGATGGACTCCGCGGCTAAAAAAGAGACC
>CABSZR010000278.1 GCA_902482185.1 uncultured Collinsella sp.
CATAAGAACTACGCGCTTGCCAAGATTAAACTGTTTGCCAATATGGTCGATGACGATCTGGTGGTTGTCGACGTCGAAGACGCCGGCATTCACGAGTTCGATGAGTACATCTATGTTCCGGGCCGTCGCATCTGCAAGGTTGCTTTTGACGAGCCTGCGGGCGAGGACGCCGCATTTGTGCGCGATGGCAAGATGATCGTGCGCCTGAAGGGCGTCGAGACCCCGCTCATCGCTACATCCGAGCTCAAGATCTCGGGCCATCACAATGTCATCAATGCCCTATGTGCCGCCACGGCTGCTCTGGCCGTCGGTGCCGATCCCGAGGGCATTTGCCGCGGTTTGGCATCGTTCCAGCCGCTCGAACACCGCGTGGAACCCTGCGGCGAGATCGATGGCGTGCGCTACGTCAACGATTCCAAGGCAACGAACACCGATGCAGTCGAAAAGGCCCTGACGGCGTTTCCCGACGACGATGTGATTTTGCTGCTCGGCGGCCACGATAAGGGCACGCCGCTCACGGACTTCGCACGCGTTGTTATGGATAACGTACGCTCGGTCGTCTGCTTTGGCGATGCGCGCGAGCGCTTCACCGCCGCTATGGACGAGGCCGATGTCGATGGCGATGTGGATATCGCCCAGGCGGATGACCTGCGCGATGCCGTGGACGTCGCCCGTTCGCTGTCGAGCCGTGGTGACGTGATCTTACTTTCTCCTGCCTGTTCTTCGTTCGATGAGTTCTCGGGCTATGAGGAGCGCGGCCGCGTGTTTAAGGACTATGTGGCCCAGCTTGCCGCTGCGGCGAAATCGCAAATGGAATAGGGGTTGCCGGTGAGAGAGGAGAGCCCCCGACAAGGTATGAGGAGGCCCGACTCGGACCGTGCTTCCTCGCGGCGCAGCACACCGCGTTCCGGTCGCGGCGGGCAGACGTTTAGCGAACGCT
The DNA here is from genome assembly GCA_902482185.1 of uncultured Collinsella sp. GTDB lineage: Bacteria > Actinomycetota > Coriobacteriia > Coriobacteriales > Coriobacteriaceae > Collinsella. The sequence goes on from CABSZR010000278.1 coordinate 941, forward strand.
ATATTGCCGGCGTTCCCGCCCGTATCATGCGCCCCCGTTTGATATTCATGGCCTGCCTGTTTACCTTGGTGTGCTTTGGCCTGCTGATGGTGTACTCGGCGTCTTCGGTCGAGGCGCTGCACGAGAATGGCTCGGCGACGTTTTTTCTGTTTCGACAAGCCGCGTTTGCCGGAGTTGGCGTGCTGGCTATGGTTGCCATCGTGCGCATCTTGCCGGACAGTTGGTTTGGGGAAGACGTGCTCAGGATCTTCCTCATAGGCATGATAGGGCTACTGTTTCTGGTGTTCTTGGTGGGCAGCGGCAGCCGTGGCGCCACGCGCTGGCTCAACATCGCCGGTATTCAGTTCCAGCCTTCCGAGTTTTTAAAGCCATTTGCCATTGCGTATTCGGCCATCATGCTTGATCGTTTCTTTTCGCCCGGTGGCAACATCAACGAATTCCTTCGCAAGATGGGCATCTACTTGGGCATTTCGCTCTTTCTGATCTTTATCCAGCCCGATTTCGGTACTGTCCTGATCATCCTGTTGACCCTCATGTGCATGGCGTTGTTTGCGGGTCTCGACCCCAGATTTATCATCGGCGTGCTAATCTTCGGCATTCTCGTGATCGTGATTGCGCTTGTTGCAGAGCCGTACCGTATGGTGCGTATTCAGGTTGCCTTGAACCCTTGGGCCGACGAGTATGGTGACGGCTATCAGGCCACGCTTGCCATCATGGCCTTTGCCTCGGGCGGTCTGTTCGGCCGTGGCATCGGCAACTCAACCATGAAGTACTCGTATTTGCCCGAGGCTCACAACGACTACATCCTGGCCATCATTGGCGAGGAGGTTGGCTTTTTGGGGACGCTGCTGTTTTTCTTGGTGTTTGCGATGCTGATCTACTCGGCGTTTCGAATTGCCGAGCAGGCCGCCGATCGTCGCGGGGCGCTCATGGCTTCGGGCTCTGCGGTTATCCTCGCGGTGCAGTTTTTGATCAACGCGCTGGGTATTCTCAACGTGTTTCCTATGACGGGTAAGCCGCTGCCGTTTATCAGCTATGGCGGCTCGTCGGTGGTGACGCTGTTCATCGCCATGGGCATGGTCTCCGGCATCCAAAAGCGGGCCCGCCCCGAGTGGCTGCGATAAAAACAGAAAAGAGAGACTTCACCGGGCACGGAGCAAGACCGCGCCCGGTTTTCGCACCCTGCATACCATCCGTAGGGGCCGATGCCTACATCGCCCCGCCGTACTGCACCCCTTATAACCCTCCGTAGGGGCCGATGGTCCTGTTGCGGTGCCCAAAATTTTTGCGCTGCCTTACGGCGAACGCTTAAAATTTTGACCGCGGCCACTCGCTCACTTCGCTTCCTCTGCCACTGGCAGCGCTCAGTTCGCTCCCCACATCGGCCCGCCCATCGCACTACCAATAATCTCTCCGCAGGGCGGGGTGCCCTCTCCCCGTCTCCTACGCCCGCCTTTCCACTCATCCTCTCCGTTCCATTTCTGTTCAATTTGTATATTTCTATTGAAAACATGAATAAAGTGTGGTAAAATAATAAATCACTGAATGACGGTGCAGTATCC
>CABSZR010000279.1 GCA_902482185.1 uncultured Collinsella sp.
CCTTGTCGATCTTATGGCCTCGAGAATTCAGGAACTCGTCGAGCTTTTCCGCCTGATATACTGTCCTTGGAAAACCGTCAAGAAGGAATCCGTCTTTGCAGTCGTCCTTAGAGAGTCTGTCGGTGGCGATCTCTATTACCAGATCGTCCGGCACCAGTTCTCCCTTATCCATATATTCTTTTGCTCTCTTGCCAAGCTCTGTTCCGTTTTTGATGTTTTCTCTGAAAATGTCGCCCGTAGAAATATGAGGCATGCCGTAGCGGTCGGAAATTTTCGTCGCCTGCGTGCCTTTGCCCGCGCCGGGCGCGCCCAAAAACAGGTAGGCGTGCGATGCGCGACCGCTGGCGACGGCATTGGTCAAAAAGTCGCGCACGCGCTCTTGGGTGTCGAGCTTGGCCAGCAGGCTTGCCTGAGCGGGGGCCATGTTACTCGGCCTCCTGGGCAAGCGCGGCGGTGACGGCGTCCTGGGAAATGTCGAGACCGTACGCGCGAACCTGTTCGGCCGTCTTCTCGAAGACTTCCTCGATGGTCGCGGTGGCGTCGATGAGCTTTACGCGGGCGGGTTCCTCGGCAGCAATTGCGCAAAAGCCCCGGTAGACGCGCTCTTGGAAGGCCATGCCCTTAGCCTCCATGCGATCTGCCGCACCACGGGCTGCCATGCGCAGCGCCGCCTGCTCGGGCGTGATGTGGTAGACGAGTGTGAGCGCCGGGTGCGTACCCGCGACGGCCAGGTTGTTGGCATCGCGCACCATCTGACGATCGAGGCCATCGGCAAACGCCTGGTAGCAGGTCGTGGAATCGTAGAAGCGATCGCACAGGACCACCTTGCCGGCAGCAAGGGCGGGCGCGATGACCTCGTGCACCAACTGAGCGCGTGCCGCCTCGTAGAGCAGCAACTCGCAGGTGTCGCCCATCGCCGTATTGGCAGGGTCGAGCAGCAGAGCACGGATCTTTTCGCTGATGGCGGTACCGCCCGGCTCGCGCAGGCTCACAACCTGGTAGCCAGCGAGCTCGAGCGCACGGGCAAGCAGGCGCGCCTGCGTAGATTTACCGGCGCCATCGACACCCTCGAGCGTAATGAAGCTATGTTGAGCGGGCTCAAAAGCCATGGGCGCAGCCCCTTCCTACAAGGCGCGTAAATGCAGATATATATCAACCAAGCCATGATACCCCAGTGCTCGGTGCGTCCCCAATGGCTAAAGGTGCCTTTCCAAAGTTGCGGTGAAATAGGGACTGATTGAAGCTCTGAGACCGCCAAACAGTCCCTATTTCACCGCAACTTATGATGGGGAATTTTGGACGCTGGGTATAATCGTCGTATTGCATTGAAATGTGGCGAAAGGAGTGGCAATGTCTCGGTATTGCGCCTCGTGCGGCAAGCTTCTTGCAGATAATGCCAAGTTCTGCACCTCGTGCGGTGCACCCGTTGAGCAAACAACCGCGAGCGATAGCCAGCCCGCTTTTGAGCAGACCGGCTCCCTTGATGCGCCGCAAGCCAAGGCGGACGACCCCCTCGCCTATCGCCCCGACCCCGCCGCAAGCCCCGCGGCCGTCGAGACCACGCAGCGCATACCCATCGCGAGCGGCTCGCCCCAACAGCAGCCGGCTCCCGCATACGCGCCCGCTTCGCCACAGACCCCCGCTCCCAAAAAGAGCGGCGCCGGGCCGCTTATCGCCGTTATCGTTGTGCTGGTGGCGATCATCATCGCCCTGGTCGTTTTCTTTGTGATCAAGCCTTTCGACAGCGCCGCCACGCAGACGACTGCCGAGGTAGCTAAGCTGCACCATGACGTCGACGACGATGACCTAAAGCCTCTCGGCGATCCCAACAGCCTGTACGACGATGATGACGATGACGACGAGGATGGCGGCGAAGCAACGCTCTCCGAGCAGAACCTCTACCGTCGCCTGAGCGAATACTACGACTTGCTCGAAGACCTCGACAACTACGTCCGTGGCTGCGCGCAGAACTTCAACGGCAGCTATCTGGAAGAGGATCGGACCACCCGTCAAAATCTCGCCGACGTCGCCGAGCGCACAGAGGACACCATCGAGCAGTATTACGACATCGTCGAGGACCTAGACGTCCCGACGAGCTCCAAGAACTATAGCTCCTGGAAGGACATCATCGCCCTGTACGACGACCTGGATCACCGCATTGACGCAATCTGTGATGCCTGGGAGATCAGCCTGAAATACGCCAAGCCTGCGGACCACAAGAATGAGATCGTGGCGCCGCTGTCGCGCGACAACGTGGCGGGCACCAATGACAATAAGTATCGCCTAGACTTTGAGGAGCGCTATCCCGGCGCCAAACCCGTCGAAGTGAACTAGCGCTTTGTCGTTCCCGAGCCGGCAGTTAGGGACGTTCCTAAACTGCCGGCAGAAAAGGAACGTCCCTAACTGCCGGTCAAAAAAACGAGCGAGGATCGTGGGGTCCTCGCTCGTTTTTTGTTTTGGGCAATGTTTCGGCTGCGCCGCTACTTG
>CABSZR010000280.1 GCA_902482185.1 uncultured Collinsella sp.
CCAGTGGAGCCGGCAGAGAAGAACGCATCCGCGTTACCCTTCTTGATAGCACGGCAGGCAAGCACAATCGAGGATTTGCGCTTGGTCATCACGGCTCGAATGGGATCGTCATCCATGGCGATAACGTCGGGTGCCTCCAGGGCCTCGACGCGCGCATGGGAGGCGGCAAAGGGGTTGACGATTTCGGCAGGGCCAGCCGCCAAGACCTCGATATCGGGATCGGCAGCAAGTGCAGCCTCGATACCATCGAGAACAACCTGAGGTTTCTCGTCTCCACCCACAACGTCTACACAAACGCGAACGTTACTCATATACATGCTCCTTATACAAAAATGGCCGACTCATTGAGCCGGCCATTGTGGTTCCATTTGGAACGGCATCGCATCCAGAGTATACCGTTACTCGGTAACGATAACCTCGCGGTCCTTGTAGAAACCGCAGCTGGGGCACACGTGGTGCGGAAGCTTGACAGCGCCGCAACGGGGGCACGTGGACTGAGCCGCAGCCGAAATCTTCATGTTGGCGGAACGACGGGTGTGAGTGCGGATACGACCCTGCTTTTGTTTAGGTACGGGCATAGTGACCTTCCTTATGAACTATCCAGTGTGGCGATTACGCGCAAGTAGCGATACTACCACAGTTTTACTCGTCAAGCTTGAGATTCTTCAATGCTGCAAATGGATTTTCCGTGGCAGCGGCCCATTCTGCCTCTGCCTGGGCGGCGCAATCGCATTGCTCGACGTTGAGATTGCAGCCGCAAGTGGGGCACAGACCGCGGCAATCGGGCTTGCAGAGCACCACAAACGGCGTGTCCATAACGACCGCGTCATTGATGGGCTCACCCAGATCGACGATGCGGTCCTCACCCAGAAGCTCATAGCCGTCCTCGTAGGCCTCGGGATCCTCGGGCACCTCAAAGAGATAAAACTCCTCGATCTCGCCGGCGATATCAAACGAGGCGGGCTCCAGGCAACGGTCGCACTCGCCGGTGGCGTGCGCGCGAACCATGCCCGTGAGCAAGACACCGGTACCGGCATTGGTAAAGACAACGTCGTAGTCGATGCCGTCCTGTAGCTGGTACTCCTTCTCGCCCACCGTGTAGGTGGCGACATCGACCTTACCGGTCAGCGGATACGAATCTCCAGGAAACTCGAGCTGCTCGGAAAGATCGACGGTAACGCTCGGGAACTCAGCCATTACCACTGACCATTCTGCTGGGCGGCACCCTCGTTGAGCTGCTGACGGCAACGGGTAACGGTGCCGGTCAGGCTCTTGAGGTTCTCCTCCAGGTGCGTAAAGACCTGCTCTGCGTAGTCCTCGGCAGCATAACGCGTCTCGCGCTCGTACTGCTGGGCACGATCGCGGATGTCGTCGGCCTGCTGCTGCGCAAGGCGGACGATCTCCTGCTCACCGGCAATGGTGAGGGCCTGCTGCTGAGCGTCGGCGATGATGGAATCGGCCTGGGCGGCGGCGGAAGCCATAAGCTCCTCGCGCTCCTTAAGGATACGGCGGGACTTCTGCCACTCCTCGGGATAGCTCATGCGGATCTCGTCGAGGATGTTGAAGAACACGTCGGCGTCGATGACCTTGAACTGAGCGTTCTTGCCGAAAGGCGGCTTGGCTTCCTCGATCAGCCCTTCGAGCTCATCGACCAAGCTGACGATCCTATCGCCAGGAAAATTCTCGCCCGGCATCCGGTCTCCTTTCATAGGTAACATATCATCGTGCTAGTTTACCACATGCCACCAGGCAATAAGAAACGTCACGAAAAGCGATGTTTGAGCGCTTCGACCACGTTGGACGGGACAAACGTCGATACATCGCTGCCGAGCGAGGCGATCTGGCGAACGACCGAGCTCGAGATATAGCCGTACTGCGGCGCACTCATGACAAAAATGGACTCCAGCTCGTTATCCAGGCGATAGTTAAGGTCGGCCTGCTGCAGCTCATACTCAAAGTCGGTCATGGCGCGCAGGCCCTTGACCACGGCTCCTGCTCCCTGTTCGCGGGCAAAATCGACCAAGAGCCCGGTGAAGGGCAGCACCTCGACGCCGTCAATATCACCGAGCGCCTCACGGGCCAGCGCCACGCGCTCGTCGAGCATAAACGTGGTGCCGACGCCGTTTTTGCCCTGCGACTCGGCAACGGCCACGATCACGCTGGGAAAGATGCGGCGGGCGCGGCGGATGACGTCGATATGGCCAAACGTGATGGGATCGAAGGTGCCCGGGACAATCACGCGGTTGATGGTGTCATTCATGGGCGTCCTCCTGAAACGTCGTGGCATCGTTGTTGTCAGCATCGGTGCCGGCGCCATCGCCCTCGCCATCGGTATCGCCGACCCAACGAAGCAGGTCGACCGAGGTAATGCCGTAGCGCTTCTCACGTACAGTCTCAAAGCCTGCCGGATGCGCGCCCGCATCGGCGGCGGCATGCTCAAACAAGGCGTAAGCGCCAGGTGCAAGTAAACCCTGCTG
>CABSZR010000281.1 GCA_902482185.1 uncultured Collinsella sp.
CTTCCCCGGCTGGCTCGTGGTGGCCTCCGGCTTTGTGATCATGGCCACGTGTTACACGATTTTCGTTAACTGCATGAGCCTGTTTTAGCCGCTCATCGTCAGCGACCTCGGGATTACGCTTACGCAGTACAACATCTCCAATGCCATCTCCACCGTGGTGAGCGTAATCGGCTCACTTGTCATTGGCCATGTTGCCGATAAAGTAAGCGGCCGCGTTTTTGGGTTCCCCTCACTGTAATCGCCACCTCTGCCGTTCTTGCCGGCATGAGCTTTGTCGGTGAGCTATGGCAGGTCTACGTGCTTTTCTGTTCGCCCCGTTCTGTCTGTGGCTGCCCTGGAAGCCGAATGGATGCTCGTACCATCATTCTGTTTCCAAGGCGGCCACGGGCCTACGAAATGATCCGTTTTCCTCCGTCCCCAAGGGGTCGCGTGATCCGAAGGGGACGGAGGAAAACGGATCACAAACAGCGGCGGCGCGTCTGGCCGAACGAGTCCCCATACCCTCGTTCGGTCAGACGCGCCGCCGCGTTTTGTTTTTGTGCCGTATAATGACCACTACCTATGACGCGATACAAAAGAAAGGTGTTTGCCCATGCAGGCACAGAAGGCGGAGGGAACCCGCGACCTTATCGGCGCCGAGATGCGCGCCTGGCAAAAGATGCAGCAGATTGCGGCCGGCGTGTTCGAGCCGTTTGGTTTTAAACCCATCGAGACGCCCGCGATCGAGCAGGTTGACGTGTTTGTCCACGGTATCGGCCAGTCGACCGACGTCGTGCGCAAGGAAATGTTCCGCGTGTTCAGCGGTGCCAACCTGGAGCGCGTCTTTACCGAGGGCACCGACACCAAACTCAAGCCCAAGCAGCGCCTGGCACTTCGCCCCGAGGGCACGGCCGGCGTGGTGCGCGCCGTCGTCGAGAACAATCTGGTGCCCCAGGGCTCCACGCCGTTTAAGGCTTACTACGCCGAGGCCATGTTCCGCGGCGAGCGTCCCCAGAAGGGCCGCCTGCGCCAGTTCCACCAGGTGGGCATCGAGTGGCTCGGCGCTCCCGATCCGGCGGCAGACGCCGAGTGCATCATCATGCTCATGGAGTTCTACAAGCGCCTGGGCTTCGATCTTTCCAAGCTTCGTCTGCTCATCAACTCGATGGGTGACGCCCAGTGCCGTCCGGCTTATCGCGAGCAGGTTAAGCAGTTCATCCTCGATCACGCCGACGAGATGTGCGATGAGTGCCGCGAGCGCGCCGAGCTCAACCCGCTGCGTGCCTTCGACTGCAAGAACGACCACTGCCGCGAGATCATGGCCGAGGCTCCGCTGATGGGTGACAACCTGTGTGATGAGTGCCGCGAGCACTACGAGCAGGTCAAGCGCTATCTGGATGCCGCCGGTATCGAGTATGTCGAGGATCCCACCTTGGTGCGCGGCCTGGACTACTACACCCGTACTGTCTTTGAGGTCGAGGCCCCTGGCGCCGGCGTCGGCTCCATCGGCGGCGGCGGCCGCTACGATGGCCTGGTCGAGCTCGAGGGTGGCAAGCCCACGGCGGGCGTCGGCTTTGCCGTTGGTTTTGAGCGCGCCCTGCTGGCCCTGCAGGCCTTTGGCAGCGATTTGGGTGCCGATGAGGCCCCGTGCGTCTATGTCGCCAACGCCGGCAAGGAGCTGCGTCAGAACGTCTTTGCCATTACGCAGGAGCTTCGCGCCGCAGGTATCGTGACCGAGGCCGACTATCAGGGTCGTTCGCTCAAGGCCCAGTTTAAGCAAGCCGATAAGGTAGGCGCCAAGCTCATCTTGGTCCTGGGTGGCGACGAGCTTGCCGCCGGCAAGGTCAAAGTGCGCGACATGCAGAGCCATGACGAGGTGCTCGCCGATCTGGACAACGTCGTCGAGGCGGTTCGCGAGCGCCTGTAGCGCATCTTTTTGAGCTGCGGGCCTGCTAACGTGCCCTGCTCATGGAGAGCGATTGTTACGGGGGTGTTTCGCTTTTATGCGGAATGCCCCCGTTTACGTATGCCGCCCACCGAGAAATACGACCATTTAGGGCAAAAACCTTTGCAATGCAGAAAATACTTTTGTGTGGTAAAGCGCAATCAGTGTCGAAAGTATTTCTCAAGCGCCTATAATGAATACCGCATGTTACGTGCATAGAAGGAGGAATGGGAGGAAACGTGGCTGAGAACCTAAGCAACCAGTCTGTACCCGAAGCCGCGGCGCGCGTCGCTGCCGTGGTCAACCGCCTCGTTAACCGAATCGGCTCGAATGCCGAGTCCAGGGAGCGTCTCGCCGAGATCGAGATCCCCGAGGAGCTGCGCGACAATCTGGCGCTGTTCTTGCGCCTGGAGCGCCGTGTGCTTAGCGAGTATGATCCCGAGATCGCGGACCTGTTCGACAAGATTTTGACAGCCGAGATTGTGGTCAATGCCGGCAACCCCGGTACCTGCGCTGCCGACGAAGCCGTCGACGAGCAGGG
>CABSZR010000282.1 GCA_902482185.1 uncultured Collinsella sp.
GTCTCATTCCTCATGCGCAAGCCGGCGGAATCGCTTACCAGCGGAAAGGTAGCCTTGGTGCCGCTTGAGCCCGCGACGACCTCCGAGGTCAGGCTCTACCTCAAGCGGAACGCCGCGCACTCGCAGGCGGTCGTCTCGTTCATTGGCTTCCTCCCCTACCGTCAGCTCCTGCAGGGCGACCGTGCGTCTTCCATCGCGGCACGACCGTCATAATCCCTGCTGCTCCACAACCGCAGACTTGTGTCCGCAAACACGCTGACAACGGCACAAAACACAAATATGCCTCGGGCAGCACGTCGCCGTCCGAGGCATATTTAATCAAAGTGCGCAGAAAGACTAGTCCACCGAGATGTTGAGTGCCTTACCGCCCTCGTCCTTCTTGGTACCGATCACCATAGCGGCGACAAGAGCCAGAACGAAAGCGACCACACCGGAGATGACAAGGCCGATAAAGCCTGTGTCGATGCCGGCAGGGTTAATAAAGCTCGGGAAACCGAGCGGGCCGGAGGCGCCGAAGGCATAGAGCTTGGCACCCATGAGGCCGGCAATGGCGCCGCCTACACCAGCGGAAATAAAGGTTGCCCACATAAGGCGCTTACGCGGCAGCAAGATGGCGTAAAGCGCAGGCTCGTTGACACCGAAAATCGAAGAGACAAGGGCGGGAATGTTGACGGCAGCATTTTCCTCGGAGTCCTTGGTTCGGATGATCATGCCAAGCACAGCGCCGGCGATGGCACAACCGCCTGCATACACGAGCGGGTTAATGAGGTCATAGCCGTAGGTTGCGACATCGAGGAACCACAGCGGGATGATGCCCCAGTGCAGGCCGAACATGACGAGCAGGCTCCAGAACGTGCCGATGACGAAGCCGGCGATGGCGGGTTGGAAGTTGATGAGCATCAGAATGATCTGGGCAACGATGTTGGAGAGGACCGTCATGACCGGACCGACCACAAGCAGGCCAAGGATGCCGCAAATGAGGAGCGTCAGGATGTTGGAGAAGAACGAGCTCACAAGCGCGGGCAGCGCGTTAGAAAGGGCCTTGTGCACCTTGGAGGCAATCCAGACGATAAAGATCGCAGGCAGAATCGTCGATGAGTAATTCTGCATGATCAGCGGGATGCCAAAAATATCACCGTAGACATTGGACTCGAAGACCGTACCGGCGCCGAGCGTGTAGAGCGGATCTCCGCCCATAAGGGCAACGAGCGTCGGATAGACGAGGATACCGCCGAGCGCCATTCCCATAACGGGCTTAAGTCCGAACTTCTTGGCCGACGTCCAGCCAATGATTAGCGGAAAGTAATAGAAGACCGAATCTCCGATTGCCGAGAGCGTCACATACGTATTGCTGTCCTTGGCAAGCCAACCGGCAACCGTGCAGAGCGCGAGCATCGACTTGATAAAGCCACCGGCCATAAGCACGCCAAGAACCGGTTGCAGAATCTCGGAGATGATGGCCAGCAGACGCGAGAATGGATCGCCCTTTTTGACGTCGTCGCCTTCATCGATATCGAGTGCGGGTTTGGAGTCGAACCCGCCAATCTGAACAAGGTCGTTGTAGACGGCCTCGACAGTGGCACCAATCACGACCTGATACTGTCCGCCGGCCTGGATGACGTCAACGACGCCCTTCGTCGCCTTAAGCTCATTGGTCTGGGCGAGCGATTCATCCTTGAGGTGGAAGCGGAGACGCGTAATGCAGTGGCTCACGTCTAACACATTGTCTCGACCACCGACCTTTGTGATGATTTCATCGCAAAGCTTCTGGTATTTCATGGAATTCTCCTTTTTCTGAGCGGGGTATAGCATCGATTTCATGCCTCCGTAGTCGACGTGGGAGGGCAAGGAACCCGCTTCCCCCTTTGAAATCCGCGGACGCACGTACGCCCGGGATGCGAAACGGCAGAGAAGATGGAAGATGCCGATCACATGGCGGCGAGCCTCATTGGCCCATGTCACGCAATCAGGTCTACAAACGCGAATCTGCTGCGCCGAGAAGTCTCGTCGTCTGGCAGAACTTGTCACACAGACGTTCCGGTTCGCCCTGGGGAATCTGAGTACGCTCGGTCTCAAAGGAGAGGCCGTACTCGCGTGCCGGAAGGAAATACTCGAAATAGCCGTTGGTGTAACCGCAAACTATTCCCTCGACCGGGCATTCGCGCTTCATGCGAATACCCAAGTCGCTGCCGAGCTCACTCGGGAACACAAAGAGATGCAGGCCGCCCAAACTGATGACGACACACTTAAGCGTGAGCGAAAAGTCGTCATGGGCAACGGTGTGATAGAACGTCTGAGGCTCGATGCGGTCGAGAACGACCTCGCGATCGAGCTTGATCTGGGAAATCGCCTCGGCAAGACCGGTCGAAACGCGCTCGACCTCGGGAATGCCGCGTCCCTGACGAAAATTGCGGTCGCTACAGTCGCCAGCAGCACCGACGACC
>CABSZR010000283.1 GCA_902482185.1 uncultured Collinsella sp.
TGGTGAACTCGATGTCGCACATGTCGCGGTAGTGATCCTCAAGCGTCAGGAAGACACGCTCAAGCTCCTCACCTGCGGACTCGAGGCCCGGGGTGGTCTTGAGGTCGGCGATGGGCTCGGTGTTGCGGATGCCGGCGACGACGTCCTCGCCCTGGGCGTTGACCAGAAAGTCGCCGTAGAACTCCTTGGTGCCGTCGGCCGGGTTGCGCGTAAAGGCGACGCCGGTCGCAGAGGTCTCGCCCTTGTTGCCAAAGGCCATGGCCTGCACGTTGACGGCGGTGCCGAGCTCGTCGGAAATACCATGCTGCTTGCGGTAGATGCAGGCGCGCTCGTTCATCCAGCTGCCAAAGACGGCCTGGATTGCAAGGCGTAGCTGAAGCTCCGGGTCGTGCGGGAAAACGGGCTTGCCATCGGCGACCTCGAGCTCGGGATACAGGGAGGCATCGACGTTCTCGGAGAAGATGCCCTTAAAGGTCTCGACGAGCTCCTGCAGGTCCTCGGCCGAAAGCTCGGAGTCGACGCGGACGCCGGCGACCAGGCGTGCCTGGGTCAGCGCGTTCTCGAACAGGTCGGCGTCAACGCCCATAACGACGTTGGAGAACATCTGAATAAAGCGGCGGTAGCTATCCCAAGCAAAACGCGGATTTTGCGTCTGGGCGATGAGCCCCTGAACGGAGTCGTCGTTGAGGCCTAAGTTGAGGACCGTGTCCATCATGCCGGGCATGGAGAACGGAGCGCCCGAACGAACCGACACGAGCAGCGGATCGGAGGCGTCGCCGAGCTTCTTGCCGCAGCGGGCCTCGAGGTCCGCCTCGGCAGCAACGATCTCATCGAGTGCGCCCTCGGGCCACACGTTGCCGGCACCGGAGTACTCGACGCAAGTCTGGCAGGTAATGGTAAAGCCACCGGGAACCGGCAGGCCGATGCGGCTCATCTCGGCAAGGTTTGCGCCCTTGCCGCCAAGCACGAAGTTCATGGACTTGTCGCCCTCAGTGACACAGGTGCCCTGGGCGTCGGTTCCAAAACGGTAAACCCTCTTGCAATCGCTCACGATACTTCCCCTTCCATGCACTTACGCGCACGACCGTGGTAACGAATCGACCCGCCAGATGCGGGCCGTGAGGGAACTATACGGCGGGTTTTGAATGGGCTTGAGCAGAGGATACGCGGTTTGGTAAACGTGCTAAAACTAGCGGTAAACGGTAGGTAAAGGTGGTTACCTTATGAAGATACCACTACAGTGTAATTGCAGGTCAGAAGCGGTAGAAACTGCTAAAGCGCTTTAGCAAATAGCTGTAACGAAAGTCCCGAATTAGCTAATCTTGTTGAGCACGGCGGGCTCTTGCCTCTTGAATCTCCTCGAGGTGAGCGATGATCTCGGAGGCACTCTCCTCGATCGCCTTGCCGTCGGTGCGCACCACAAAGCAACCCAGACGTTTCATGAGGGCACGAGCCTCCTCGAGCTCGCCGCGCACGCTCTCGGGCTCGGCATAAGAGCCGGCGACGGCGCGGGCATAGTCGTCGCCCAGGCGGCTATCGCGAATCTCGGAAATCACATCGACGGTCGAAATCAGACCGAACAACCGCAACGGATCGACCTCGTAAATCGACTTGGGCGGCTCCATGCCATGCGCCAGTGGGACATTGGCGACCTTGTAGCCCTGATAGGCCAAATACATCGACAGCGGCGTCTTGGATGTGCGCGACACGCCCATCAGCACGATATCGGCACCCGACAGATCGTCGCAGCCGCGCCCGTCATCGTGCTCAACGAAATACTCCATAGCCTCGATACGATGGAAATAGCGATCGTCGGTCTTGTGAATCACACCCGCAACGCCCTTGGGAGGCACACCGATGAGCGACGATAGCACGGCGAGCGTCGGGCCGATCAGGTCGACCGAACGGATATGCAGCATGCCCAGGTAATCGAGCACACGGGCGCGAAGCGCCGGATCGACAATGGTGTGGAACACGGCAATATCGCGATGGTCCGCATCAACGCGCTGGCCCACAAACGACTTGACCTGCTCCACTGAGTTCACCTTGGGCAGGCGCAAGAGACGAAAAGCCCCTTCATCAAATTGCCCGGACGCCGCAAGCACCACCTCACAAGCGGTATCACCGAGCGAGTCGGAGATAACAATAACGGTGGGACGAGCGGTGACCGGGCAATTCATGCGGGGCTCCTTTTGCGCTTATGCGCAGGCTAGCTTACTTTTTGCGGGCAAGCTCACCGATGTTGGCAATGCCGGAGAAAACGGCCTCGAAGCGGTTGAGCAGCTTAAGGCGATTATCGCGGAGCTGCTCGTCCTTGTCCATGACCATGACCTCATCGAAGAAACGGTCGATGGGCGCGCGCAGGGCGGCGAGGGCGGCAAATGCGGCCGGGTAGTCCTCGGCAGCAAGGGCAGCATCGACAGCAGTCTGAGC
>CABSZR010000284.1 GCA_902482185.1 uncultured Collinsella sp.
TACGCTTGAACTGAGAAGGGGGAGGCCTCGCGGCCTCCCCCTTTTTGCGTTTACGTGCAACATTCCTTATGCAATTAAATCAATTTAATCATCCACCGCTGAATATAGACGTTCACCGTTCTTTGGTCGGTTCTTTGTTCTCAATGGACTAATATTTGCTTTAGCGCACTGCTGCGCTTGTCCTGTTTTACACGGGTCGTTTTATTGAATGTGACGGAAGGACTCACATGGCAGATGTTCATGAGCTGCTTGATACTTGGATTGCCAATGTCAAGGACGAGGAGCTCCTCGCTGAGCTTAACACGATGAAGGAGCAGGGTGATGAGGACGCCATCACCGACGCTTTCTTCCAGGATCTCGCCTTCGGTACCGCCGGTCTACGTGGCACTATCGGTGCAGGCACTAACCGTATGAATATCTATACGGTTGGTCGCGCGACGCAGGGTTTTGCTGACTATCTCAATGCGACCTTCGAGCATCCGACGGTTGCCATCGCTCGCGATAGCCGCAATAAGGGTGAACTGTTCGTTAAGACGACGGCTGCCATTCTTGCCGCAAACGGCGTGACTGCTCTCGTGTATCCTAAGATTTCTCCCGTGCCGACGCTTTCCTGGGCCGTCCGTGACCTTAAGTGCTCCGGTGGCATTTGCATGACCGCTAGTCATAATCCAGCGCCTTATAACGGCTATAAGGCCTATGGCCCCGACGGCTGCCAGATTACCAGCGAGGCTGCCGATGCAATTTCTAAGGCTATCGCCGAGACCGATACGTTTACCGGCGTGAAGTCCATGGACTTCGATGAGGCTCTTGAGCAGGGTCTGGTCAAATGGATCGATGACTCGTGCCTCGAGCGTTATTATGACGCCGTTCTCGCCCGCGGCGTGACCAATCTTTCTGCCGAGGAGATCGCTGGCGCTCCGCTTAAGCTCGTCTACACTCCGCTCAACGGCACCGGCCTCATTCCCGTCACGACGGTGCTCGAGCGCGCTGGCATCACCGATGTCACGGTTGTTCCCGAGCAGAAGGAGCCTAACGGCGATTTCCCGACCTGCCCGTATCCTAACCCCGAGATTCGCCAGGCCATGCAGAAGGGCATTGACCTGTGCGAGCAGGTTCACCCTGATCTGCTGCTTGCAACCGATCCTGACGCCGATCGCGTTGGCGTTGCCGTTAAGAATAGCGATGACTATCTGCTGCTGACCGGCAATGAGATGGGCGTTCTGCTGCTCGACTATATCTGCAAGACCCGCGCTGCTCGCGGTGAGGACCTCACTAAGAAGGTTGCTGTCACTACTATCGTTTCTTCCGCCATGGTTGACGCTCTGGCCGACGAGTACGGTTTTGAGCTCCGTCGCTGCCTGACGGGCTTCAAGTACATCGGCGACATCATTACTTCTCTTTCCGATGCTGGCGAGGTCGATCGCTTTATCTTCGGTTTTGAGGAGAGCTACGGCTATCTGGCCGGCGACCACGTGCGCGACAAGGACGCCGTGAGCACTTCGCTTTTGATTTGCCAGATGGCGCAGTATTACAAGCTCCAGGGAAAGAACCTTGCCGACGCGATGCACGAGCTGTACGAGAAGTATGGCTACTATCACAACAAGACGATTTCGCTGAGCTATCCGGGTGCTGAGGGTGCGGCAAAGATGGCCGGCATCATGGCCGGTCTGCGCGAGAACCCGCCCGCGGAGCTCGCCGGTTCCAAGATTGAGGCCGTCGTGGATTACAACACCTGCGTGAACGGCCTGCCGAAGGCTAACGTCATTGAGTTCGATCTTGAGGGTGGCAACAAGGGTATTGTTCGTCCTTCCGGCACCGAGCCCAAGATTAAGCTGTACATCTTCGCTAAGGGCGCGGATGCCGCCGAGGCAGATGCAGCACTTGACGCGATCGAGGAGTCCGGTCGCAAGCTGCTGGCATAAGGTATTTAAGAATCTATTGCTATAGATGGGCGAAAGAGGGGATCTCGGATGCGAGGTCCCCTCCTGTTTTTAACCAGCCAGCCGAGAGTACTTATATGTGTAGGAAATGTGTACGCCCAGATTCCCGCCCCCGGGGGCCCTCCGGTCTGGCAATATATCTCCTTGCCGCGCGGCCCGGTCGAACCGGATGAGCCGCTAAGCGTGCACCTTGAGAACCGGATACTGCGAGGATGGACACTTACTTCAGTGTCGCATCCGGGCAGACATCGAACCATTTGAAATGGTCTAACTTGGATTTGTTTTTCGCAAGGCCGCCGAGAGGCGGCCCCGAGAAATTCCTTTTCCTATACTAAAACCATATGAATCGAACGGAACCGATCAGCGAATGACTGAGAGGACCGGACGGGCTCGAAGCCCATATATTTTGGACGGAGAGTTCGATCCTGGCTCAGGATGAACGCTGGCGGCGCGCCTAACACATGC
>CABSZR010000285.1 GCA_902482185.1 uncultured Collinsella sp.
CGGTTGAATACGCCGGTCAAAAGGGCGCTCTCCTTAAGGGCCGGATCGATAACGCGCTTGTCGTCGCAGGCGCGCACCTCGTTGCCGTCCTTGTCCTTGCCGGTCACACGCGTGTCGTATGCCTTGGGGCTAAAGCTCACCGGCTTCTCGGACAGGCCGAGCGACAGCCAATGCGCGCGCATCTGCTCGCAGGTGTAGTGGTTGAGCAGGTCGTCTGCCGGCGGGGGAGGCGTCTGCGAGGACGAGCTGGCCTTTTTGCCCATGTAGAGCAGGTGGTAGCAGGCGCTGACGGTGCTCTGCGTGAGGTCCCAGCCCAGGGCCTCCCACATGGCGGTCTGCGCGATGCAGTAGAAGTAGATGTTGTCCTGGCCAATGAACTGGTAGATCTGTGCGTCATCCGAGCACCACCAGTCGCGCCAGTCGAGCGAGCTGTGCTGGTAGGTGGGCGCGGGCACCTGTGTGGAGTCGGCAGCGGGCTCGCCCATGAGGGCGGCATCCTGGGCGGCGACGCCCTCGGTCACGCCGGCGGCCTTGGCATCGCGTGCGAGCACGGTGCGCGTATAGCTGATGGGCGCCCACAGGCTCTCGGGCCAGCACCAGCAGGTGACGTCGGAAACGCCGTCGACCTGGGGCACCGGAACGCCCCAGTCGATGTTGCCGGTGATGCGGAAAGGCACGAGCGCCTTGCCGCTGCGGAAGCGCACGCCGCCGTTGGCGAGCACCGCATGGGCGTCGTCGCGCTCCTTCCAGCTGGGGAAGGTGACGGTAAAGCTGCTCTTGTTTCCCTCGGGCTCCAGCACG
Organism: uncultured Collinsella sp.; assembly: GCA_902482185.1. Taxonomy (GTDB): domain Bacteria; phylum Actinomycetota; class Coriobacteriia; order Coriobacteriales; family Coriobacteriaceae; genus Collinsella. Next base: position 802 of record CABSZR010000285.1, read on the forward strand.
GTGTGCTCGGGGAGCTGGTCCTCGACGGCGTCGAAGGCCTCGCGGAACTTGTTCTGAATGTAGAGCTGAGCCGGCAGCAGCCACTCATCCATGGTCTTGGAGACCACGGAGCGAACCTGCGGGTTCTGGGCGAGCTTGGCGGTGTAGGTCTTCATAAAGTCGAGGTAGGCCGGCAGGTCAAAGTAGAGGTTGTCGACCGGGCGCAGCTCGGGCACCTCGCCGGTGAGCTGGCTCTTGGGCGCGATGAGCTCCTCGGGCTCAAACTGGTGACCCAGGTCGCACTCGTCGGCATACGCCTTCTCGGACTTGCAGCCCTGAATGGGGCAGCGGCCGATCACCTGACGGCCGTTGAGGAACGTGCCGGCCTTGGCGTCGTAGAACTGCAGCGTGGAGCGCTTGGAGATGGTGCCCTGCTCGTGCAGGCGCTTGATAATCTCGGCGGTCACCTCGTTGTGAATCTGCGCAGCCGGCTCAAGGCCCGAGCCGCCGTAGATATCGCAGCTGATGTTGTAGTTGTTGAGGGTCGCGGCCTGGCGGGAGTGATTGGACTCGACATACTCGCCGATGGACTTGTCGTAGCCCTCGTTCTCCTTGAGCTTGCGGTAGCTCTCCATGATGGGCGAGCCGTAGCAGTCGGTGCCCGAGGTGAAGATGACGTTCTCGCGGCCCAGACGGTCGCGCAGGAAGCGGGCGAAGAAGTCGGCCGGGACAAAGACGCCGCCGACGTGGCCAAAGTGAAGGCCCTTGTTGCCGTAGGGCTCGCCGGCGGTAACGATGGCGCGGCGAGGCCAGCTGGGACGGTCGTTCATGGAGTATTTGGATGCCATGGGACTCCTTCGCATATGGTGAGAGCGCGGCCGGGCGCAAGGCCTGGCGACGCGGTGGTCAATTCGTGCATATCGTTCGACATTATCGCACATGCGGACGGGTACGTGGCAGGGGCGCTATCCTAAGATGCTATGAATGAGATTTCCAACATACATGCGTTTGAAGACGAGGATTTTCTGCACGCCTGCTTTGTGTGGGGGATGGCCGTGCTCGGCGCATTTGCTGTGTGCTTGGTGCCGGTGTTTATGCTGATGGGCGGGCCTGCGGACTTGGATGCGGCTGACGCGCGCGGCTGGACCACGGTCTTGGGCTGGATAGTCGGCTTAGCTGCGGTTTCGGCGGCGTCATTTGCCGTGCACGAGCTGGTGCATGCAGCGTTCTTTAAGTTGTTTGCGCCCGCGGGTGCGCACGTGACTTTTGGAGCGAACCGTGAGACGTGCATGATTTATGCCTGCGCCGAGGGGATTGTGTATTCGCGCCGGCGGTATATGGCGATTTGCCTGGCACCGACGGCTGTTGTGACGACAACGCTTGCCCTGGGGTTTGCGTTTTCGGGCTATCCGCTGCTGTGCTATCTGGCGGCCGGCTTGCATTTGTCAGGCTGTGTGGGCGACTGGTATTACGTGCGGACCATTTTGCGCGACCGCCGCATTGTCGCCTGCGAGGACACGTCCTTTGGCGTGCGCTTTTTCGCAAGGTAGTCTTTTTGGGATGATTTTTCTGGGACGGGGATTAAAAAAGCATTGCGGG
>CABSZR010000286.1 GCA_902482185.1 uncultured Collinsella sp.
GACGAGGACGATGTAGTTGAGGACATTCGCCGCGACGTGCTGTATCCCGAGGAAGTAATTAACGCCAAACTCGGCGGCTATTGGGACGCGAGTTTGGGACTCAACCTGCCCTGGAAGGACGAGCATCGGCAGACTTGCACGCGGATTGACAGGGCTATCGATGACCTGTTTGCCGAGGAAACGAAGCGCTGCGCTGCGGAGCTTGGGAAGAAGCTCGAGCGCGGGTATGAGGAGCGCGGGGAGTTACTGAACGGGATGTCCTTGTGAACGGTTGCCGACGGTCCGATAAAAATCTGTCCGGACGAAATGATAGAACGATAGCGTAAATAGCATCTGCACTTTAAGGAGTTAACAATGGGAATCGCCTATAAGGAACTGTTTCGTGTAAACCGTCCTATCTGTGGGCCTGGACCAGGAGGTTTCTTCATTAAAAGATTCAAGGAAGGCGGCTACAGTGAGGCTGAATTGCTCGATTTAATTTCGGGAGTGGACTTTTCTCTTGGTGAAGTGGATGAGGACATTAGCCTGAAAAAGAAATGCGAAATAGTCGAACAGGCGGTGAGTGGGGTGCATTATACGAGTTGGGCCCCCAGCGTGATCAGCATGATCATCTCACTTACGGTCGGAGGGTGTCTGTCTGCATGGGCGGGCAACAATTCAATCGCTGCCGGGGTTTTCGTGACGCCATGCCTGATTGCCTTGGGAATATATGCATGGTTTCGTTTATGCTTTGAGCGAAATCAAACGGTACTGTTGGGTGCGCTGAACCACATAAAGACACTTCAGCCGTAGTTGCATGAAATCGCCGATCGCCTGCCGTGGGCCCTCGGGACCGCCCTCGCGGCGCCCTTCCCGCTCTTTCCGGACATGGCGTCCTCCGATCTCCCGGGGCCGGCCGATCCGGCCCTCAGGGTATCGGATTCCCGCATTCATCCGTACGTGTACGGATGAATGCGGGAGGCGTTCGGATGAAGTTGATATTCAAGGAAAGAGAGTGACCCTTTGTCGCATTCCGTGCGGGTTATATGCAGGTATGCCTGCGCACGCTATCATGTATGGGTTAGACCGCAACTATGTACCCCATACGCGAAGGGATGCGCATGTATCTGAAGATCGACATGTTCTAGCTGGGCTTACCCCCGCAGTGGCGCCGCGCGCCCCATCAACTCTGCCGATTTTCGCCTTCACGCTCATAAAGGAGTCCCGCCATGCGCGACAAGCTCGAAAAGATTATTAAGGCCTACGAGGAGCTCGAGAAGAAGCTTTCCGACCCGGCCGTCGCCTCCGACATCAAGGAGTTCACGCGTCTCAACAAGGAGTACGCACACCAGTCCGACCTCATCGCTGCCTCGCGCGAGTACATCGGCGCGCTCGATGACATCGAGGCCGCCAAGGAGATGCTCCGCGACACCAGCGATGCGGACGAGAAGGAGATGCTCCAGATGGACATCTCCGAGAACGAGGAAAAGCTTCCCCAGCTCGAGGAAGACATCAAGTACATGCTCATCCCGAGCGACCCCAACGACGACAAGAACACCATCGTCGAGATTCGCTCCGCCGCCGGTGGCGACGAGGCGGCCATCTTCGCCGGCGACCTGTACAAGATGTACCAGCGCTTTTGCGAGTCGCGTGGCTGGAAGACCACCGTGCTCGATTCCAGCCCCAGCGAGGCCGGCGGCTTTAAGTCCATCGAGTTCAAGGTCGAGGGCGACCGCGTCTACTCCGTTATGAAGTACGAGTCCGGCGTGCACCGTGTCCAGCGCGTCCCTAAGACCGAGTCCCAGGGCCGCATCCAGACTTCAACGGCTACCGTCGCCGTGCTTCCCGAGGCCGAGGAAATCGACGTCCAGATCAACCAGTCCGACCTGCGCATCGACACCTACTGCGCCTCCGGCCCTGGCGGTCAGTGCGTTAACACCACCTACTCCGCCGTGCGCATCACCCACCTGCCCACCAACACCGTGGTGCAGTCGCAGGAGCAACGTTCCCAGATCCAGAACCGCGAGGTCTGCATGCAGATGCTGCGTGCCCGTCTGTACGAGATGGAACTCGAGAAGCAGCAGGCCGAGCTCGGTGCCGAGCGCCAAAGCCAGATCGGCCACGGTAACCGTTCCGAGAAGATCCGTACTTACAACCAGCCCCAGGACCGCGTGACCGATCACCGTATCGGCTTCAACTCTACCTACAACGGCGTCCTTCTGGGCGATCAGCTCGGTACCGTCATCGAGGCGCTCGCCGCCGCCGAGCGAGCCGAGAAGCTGGCACAGGCTGTGTAGTGGGTTACGCGGTTTTACCAAACCGCGTAACGGCTCGACGCTGCGCGACGTCCAGAGCGACAATTTGTCATTCAAAAGG
>CABSZR010000287.1 GCA_902482185.1 uncultured Collinsella sp.
CTCAATGCCCGTATTAAGAGCGGGTCGATGACAGCCCGTAAGCTTGGCCTCGTTGGCGAGAATGCCGCGCAGATAAAAGCTACAGGTCGACTTGCCCTTGGTGCCTGTAAAGGCGCAGACCTTCACCTTACCCGACGGGTGCCCATAAAAGGCATCTGCCACCACGGCGAGCGTGCGACGAATATCACTCACAATCACCGCGGGAAGATCAACATCGTAATCGACCTCGGAAACGTAGGCCACGGCGCCATCGGAGATTGCCGAAAGCAGGTACTCGCGCTTAAACGTACGGCCCTTGCAGACAAACAACGTGCCCGGACGCACCTGGCGCGAGTCATCAGTCGCAAACTCAATGCGCTGGTCGCACGAAGCACTCGGTCTGGAAACAACAAGGTCATCTTCCTCGAGCAACTCTATATAGCGCTTCAGAGTTAGCTTCTCTTGTGTCGGACTCGACATACAAAGACCTCTCTCGCTAAATTCAGCCTTAAAGGGCAGAAGGCGTCCCGCGGCAGAAACGATGAAACATTCTGTATTATCAACCATCCTAATATGCCACCTGACCTTGCGCGCATCACAGCCTTCTAAAAAATTGCATGGACTGTGCCGTGGTCTAATAAATGGCAACAGTGTTAACCCCGTGTAAAACCAAGGAAATCTGGGTGCTGTTCTTTAACATAGCGTTCGCAACCACGTCCCGCCGCTTCGCCTGAAGATCGGGACGTGGTTTTTTCGGTTCGCTCGGCGCTTATGCCCTATCACGAAACAAAAGATTGGCATGATAGTAAAGATTATTTGACATCAGCTGCCGCGATCCTTGCGGCAGTACACCTGAGCCGTCAGCAGAAAGGATCTTGCATGTGCGGTTTTGTCGGTTTTACCGGTACAGATGAACAGAGTGAGCTGGTTCTCACGGCCATGATGAATCGCATCATCCACCGTGGTCCCGATATGGGCGGCCAGCATATCGTCGACAACGTTGCCCTTGGCTTCCGTCGTCTTTCGATTCTCGATCTTTCCGAAGCTGGAGCTCAGCCCATGTCGAGCGACGACGGCAAGGTCACGATTGTCTTCAACGGAGAGATCTACAACTTCCAGGAGCTTCGCGCCGAGCTGGAGGCGGCCGGCTACGCCTTCCACTGCAACGCTGATACCGAGGTCCTGGTACACGGTTACGAGGAGTGGGGCGAGGACCTGGTCAACCGTCTGCGCGGCATGTACGCGTTCGTGATTCACGACCAGAACAAGAACAAACTCTTCGGCGCTCGCGACATCTTTGGTATCAAGCCGTTTTATTACTACCAGGCATCCGATGGCTCGCTGCTGTTTGGCTCCGAGATCAAGAGCTTCCTGGACCATCCCAAGTTTGAGAAGGCTGTCAACCACGACGCGCTGCGCCCCTACCTGACGCTGCAATTCCCCGCCACGGAGGAGACCTTCTTTAAGGGCGTGTTCAAGCTTGCCCCGGCGCATTGCTTTACGTATGACCTGACGACCAACACCATGGACATCAAGCGTTACTGGAGCTGCGACTTCACCGACGACAACTCCAAGACCTTCGAGGAGTACGTGGACGAGTGCGACAAGGTCGTGCACGAAAGCGTCGCTGCGCACCGAATCGCCGATGTTAAGGTGGGCTCGTTCCTTTCTGGCGGTGTCGATTCCAGCTACATTGCCGCCTGTCTCATGCCCGACACCACGTATTCTGTCGGCTTTGATTACAAGAACTTCAACGAGACCAACTACGCTGCCGAGCTTTCCGACAAGCTGGGCATCAAGAACGTGCGCAAGATGATTACCGCCGATGAGTTCTTTGATGCACTGCCCGATATCCAGTACCACATGGACGAGCCGCAATCGAACCTGTCCAGCGTGCCGCTGTACTATCTGGCGCAGATGGCTTCCAAGGAGGTCACCGTCGTCCTTTCGGGCGAGGGTGCCGACGAGCTGTTTGCCGGCTATGAGTGGTACGAGGACACCCCCGAGATGCGCTCCTTTAAGAAGCGCGTGCCGCTCGGCGTACGTCGCGCCCTGGGCTCGCTCGTTCAGCATCTCCCCTACTTTAAGGGCCACAACTTCCTGACGAAATGCGCCGAGGTTCCCGAGCGCTGGTATGTGGGTCAGGCAAAGGTGTTCGATCCCTCCGAAGTCGACGAGGTGCTCAAGCCCGCTTATGACACCGGCAAGAACGCCGCCGAGATGTGCGCCGAGTACTACAAGCAGGTTCCCGACTGCTGCGAGCTTTCCAAGAAACAGTATCTGGATATGAACATGTGGCTACCGGGCGACATTCTGCTCAAGGCCGACAAGATGTGCATGGCGCATTCTCTGGAGCTTCGCGTCCCGTTCC
>CABSZR010000288.1 GCA_902482185.1 uncultured Collinsella sp.
GCTGCGAAAACCGGGTTCAACGTCGCCAAAGCCCGCGAGGCTATCGTCCTCGTCGCACAGGGCGTCGAGCTCCTCGTCGCTCATGCCCTCAAACGGATCGAATTCCTCGACTTCCTCGTATGCTTCGGCCGCTTCGGCATCCGCCGCATCCAGGACCTCGTCGTCCAAAATTTCATCGATAGGCTGCATAGTGTCGGACATGAAAATCCCTTTCTAGATAAAGCCGAGCGCGTGGGCAAATACCAGCAAGCCCACAATCGCGGCGGTGATGGAAAGAACGTATACGGAGGCGGCGGCGATATCCTTCGCGCGCTTTGCCAGCGGATGGAGCTCCTGGGTCGCCAGATCGACAATCGCCTCCATGGCGGTGTTGCATAGCTCGCCGTGAATCACCAGGCCACAACAGATGATAATCGTGGCCCACTCGGCAATGTCGAGCCCCACGATGCAGCCGGCAATGACGGTGCACACGCCCGCAACGAGCATGACCTTAATATTGCGCTCGGTCTTGACGGCGGTGACGAAGCCCTCCATGGCGTAGGAGAACGACTTTAAGAAGGACGGATGGTCCTTGTTCGATCCGGGAATCATAGACGGCTCCTAGTCGTGGGCGTGGTTGGTGATGGGGCCGACGTGGACCAGCTTGGGGTCCTCGCCGCGCTCGAGCGCCAGATCGCGCAGGATGGCGTCCTCGCGGGCCTCCATGACCTCGGCCTCGTCGTCCTCAATATGGTCATACCCCAGCAGGTGCAGCATGCCATGAACGAGCATCAGACGGCACTCGTCGGCAGGGCTATTGCCAAAGCCGGGGGCCTGACGGGCAATGACCTGCGGGGCCAGGATAATATCGCCGAGCTCGAGCGTCTCGTCGGCGGGAATATCCTCGTCAAAGGCCGAGTCGCATTCAAACGAGAGGACATCGGTGGTGCGGTCGATACCGCGCCACTCGTGGTTGAGCTCGTGCATCTCGTCCTCGTCGACATACGAAAGGGAAATCTCGACTTCACGCTCAACGCCTTCGGCGGCAAGCACGACCTCGCAGATGTGCTCTACCTCCTGCGCGTCGAGCAGCGTATCGAGCTCGGCATCGTTGCTGATCAATACACTCAACGGGACTCCTTTCGGTCGCGCGGGCGCTGCTCGCGCACGTCATCATAAGCATCATATGCCTCGACGATACGTCCCACCAGGGCATGGCGCACCACGTCGGCACGCTCGAGGTGAGAAAATGCGACATCGTCGACACGGCCCAAAATCTTCTCGACATCCGCCAAGCCACCACGACGGCCCACCAGGTCACGCTGGCTCAGGTCGCCGGTAATCACAAACTTGGAGTTAAAGCCCAGGCGCGTCAGAAACATCTTCATCTGCTCGGGCGTGGTATTTTGGGCCTCGTCGAGCACCACGAAGGCGTCGCTCAGCGTGCGGCCGCGCATGTAGGCAAGCGGGGCGATCTCGATCACGCCGCGCTCCATGAGCTCATCGGTGCGCTCGCGATCCATCATGCAAAATAGGGCGTCGTAGAGCGGGCGCATGTACGGATCGATCTTTTCCTCGAGGGTGCCGGGCAAAAAGCCCAGGTTCTCCCCCGCCTCGACAACCGGACGCGTCAAGATCAGACGGCCCACCTCGTGACGCTTGAGTGCGGCAACAGCGAGCGCCATGGCCAGATAGGTCTTACCGGTACCGGCAGGACCCAAGCCAAACGTGATGGTATTTGAGCGGATGGCATCCACATAGCGCTTTTGACCGAGCGTCTTGGGGCGAATGACGCGACCGCGATACGAAAGCAGCACATCATCGCGAAGCGACGTAGCCTCGTGCTCACCGTCGCGCAAGACGGCCAGGCAGCGAGAGACATCGTCGGCAGAAAGCGTGCGCCCGGAAGCAGCCTCACGAAAGGCATGTTCGAAAAAACGCGCGACCAGTTCGACCTCGTCCGGGTCACCGCTCACGGCGATGCTGTCGCCACGGGCGACCACGTGGGCGCGAACTGAGCTCTCCAGCGCACGAAGGACGCCGTCGCCGGCACCCAAAACGCGCGAGGGGTCAATACCCTCGGGAACGGTAAGTCTAATCTTCGAGGCTTCCATGAACCTCCCTGCGTGCATGGACCAAGCCGGAATCATCGACTCCGATGATAGCAACATCGAGCAGGCACGGGGCTGTAAGTCCACAGGTATCGTCAAGACGGGCATGATGGAACGAACCGAGCGTCAGGTTGTCGCCATACTCAAGCACGGCACGCTCGACGGTTCCCACGCGACGGCGAGCGTCGGCAATGGCGAGTTCCTGCGCCGCGGCCCTCATGCGGCGGCTACGCTCGGCCATAAC
>CABSZR010000289.1 GCA_902482185.1 uncultured Collinsella sp.
CCTTAAGGACAAGGTCACGTCGGGCGATTTTTCGACGCTGCCTGACGACGCGAAGAAGATCGATGAGCTCTGTAACAGCATGAAGGCGGAGACCTCGAGCCCGCTGTGGACGGCGGCTTCGTTTATCCCGGTGTATGGCAGCGATATCAATGCGGCCCGCACCATGATTGACGCCCTGTCCGATGTCTCGAGCAATGCGCTGGTTCCCATGGCCGATAACCTTTCGCAGGCTACGCCCGGCAAGCTGTTCCAGGACGGCATGATTAACGTGTCCGCGCTGCAGGCGGTCGCCGATTCGCTTTCCAGCAGCTCGAAGGTGTTCAAGAGCGCCAACGAGAAGGTCCAGGGCATTGGCGATACTCATATTTCCCAGGTGACCGAGCTGGTCGATAAGGCCAAGGACGGCTTTGCCACCCTCAACGGCGCGGTTGACGCGGCGGAGAAGGTCGCCCCCGTCCTTCCCCAGATGCTCGGCGCCAACGGCCAGACGCGCAACTATCTTATGTACGCCATGAACAACGTCGAGATTCGTGCTTGCGGCGGCTTTGGCGGTTCGCAGGGCCTGATTTCGGTCACCGACGGCCAGATGTCGATTGGCGAGTTTGTTCCCCGCATTGGACTCAGCGAGGATGAGGCGGTCGAGAGCGTCGACGAAGAGGATGAGGCGCTGTTCGGCAACCACAGTAACCTGTACAACTCGGGCAATACCTATTCGCCTGATTGGCCCCGCAACTCGCAGCGTGTCGCCGCGCTGTGGAAGTCCCAGTATGGACAGGACGTTGATGGCGTCATCGGTATCGACCCGGTGTTCCTGCAGTATCTGCTGGGCCTGGTCGGTAACGTGTCACTGCCCGACGGAACGGTTGTCGACGGCACTAACGCCGCAAAGGTCCTCATGCACGATGTGTACTGGAACTATCCGGTCGAGGAGTCGGACGGCATCTTTGCATCCGTCGCCAGCGCAGCCTTCGACAAGATTCTTGGCGGTATCGGCGATGTCGATGTTGCGAAGCTTGTCAGCGCCGTTGAGCGCGGTGCCGAAGAGGGCCGCCTGATTGCTTGGATGAGAAACGATGATGAGCAGAATGCCATCAAAGAGACGGGCATCGACGCTTCGCTGCCCGATCCGGATGACCCGAGTGCCGATCCCGTTGCTGGCGTTTACTTTAACAACCTGAGCTTCTCCAAGCTCGACTGGTACCTGAACGCCGACACGCAGATTGGCCAGGGCGTGAAGAACGACGATGGCACGTACTCCTATCGCATCACCGTTACCCTGAAGAACATCATGACGCAGGAGGAGGCTGGCAAGCTGCCCGACTACGTTGCGGCGAGCGCACGCGATGCCGCACGTGACGACGAACGTCTGAATGTCTCGCTGTTTGCCCCGACGGGTGGCAGCATCAGTGACCTTACGGTTGAGGGGACCCAGTTTGGGCTAGGTGCCGCAACTTGGCATGGAATTCCCTTCTATTCGGGAACCGTTGACCTGCATGCGGGCGAGACGACAACGATCACGTATACGTTGACCACGTCGGCTGAGGCGGGGGACAAGCCGCTTGCGCTGCGTCAGACTCCTACGTGCCAGGCAGCTCGCGACAGCGCTTCGGCGTAGGGTTTTTCTGGTAGCCCAGATAATCGAGTACCATTTTGGGGCGGACAGGCAATCTGTTCGCCCCTGTTTTGTAAGGAGAGTACATGAAGTACTTTGGCACCGATGGCTTTCGCGGCGAGGCCAACGTTGGGCTGACGGTAGAGCACGCTTATAAGATCGGCCGCTTTGTGGGCTGGTATTACGGCGCCAACCGCGGGGCTAAGGCGCGCGTGATCGTAGGCAAGGACACGCGTCGCTCGAGCTATATGTTCGAGGCGGCGCTAGGGAGCGGTCTGGTCGCGAGCGGCGCAGACGCCTACATGCTGCACGTGATCCCCACGCCGGGCGTAGCGCATCAGACCGTGGAGGGCTGCTTCGATTGCGGCATCATGATCAGCGCGAGCCACAACCCGTTTTGCGATAACGGCATTAAGCTCGTCAATAGCGACGGCTTTAAGATGGACGAGGACGTACTGGAGCTCATCGAGGACTATATCGATGGCAAGAGCGAAGTTCCGTTGGCCACGGGCAACCACATCGGTGCCACGGTGGACTACATGCAGGGTCGCAACCGCTATATTGCCTCGCTCATCGCCAGCGCGAACTTTTCACTGCAGGGCGTCAAGATCGGTCTCGACTGCGCCAATGGCTCTGCTTCCTCGGTCGCCAAGCCGGTATTCGACGCGCTGGGTGCCGACGTGCGCGTGATTAACGC
>CABSZR010000290.1 GCA_902482185.1 uncultured Collinsella sp.
AGCCGCGCTCGTCAACGGAGACAGCACCGCAGCCGGCTTCGCAGTAGCGTCGGCACCGTTCGCACCCTGCGCCACCGCAGTCAGCGGAGACAGCAGCGACCCGCCCGTCATGGCGATCGTTGCCGCAGCAACTGTCGCCATACGCCCGGCGGCCTTCGCCTTACCCGCAGCGCCGCCATTGATGTTCTTGTTCACGTTCTTGCTCATTGCCGATTCCTTCCCACGATGAGCTGATGTTTGACACATAATCGATCCAATATGCCCCGCTAAAAAGAGGTGATAACGGGGTAATTAAATCGGAGGAGTTGGAGACAAGCCCACATCCATCAGCGGATGCCGAGCTCATACTTCCGCTCGCGCTCAATATCATTCAGGTACTCATAATCTTCGGAGCTAAGCTCTAGATCATCTTGAGCGAACATGTAGTTCTCGGCCTTAGAACCAATACTGCAACCGTAGATGGTATTGAGATCGATATGGTCGGTATTGTCGTTGTAAAGGGGGAAAATTCTGCTGGTCATGCTCAAGTACCTCTCAACATAAACTGAAAACTCGTTTGCTTGGTCTCTTTTTGAGACCCCATCTGATGTGCTATGGCTGCAGTATATGTTCTCCCCTTTTACAATGCAAGCGTAATTTCAAAAAGTTCTAGGAGCGATAATTGCGCAACACCATCACTTGTCGCCACCGCCATCCTCTACCGCGCCCTCACGCGCAGCGCACTCGTTGAGATACTTGACCGGAATCGGCCACACGGACGGAGCCTTATAGCGCGAAAGGCCTATGTTGGCCAGCTGAACCAACAACTCAGACAAATCATCGCCGTCGAGTACCTCAATCGAACGCACGTGAATCGCAGTCGCCATATCCTCCTGGGTGCCGTTGTTGACGCCCACAAAATAGCAAGTCTTGCCCGCACGCTCGAACGTTCCAATGCCGTAATAAGGCGAGTTGTAGCTCTCGAAAATCTCTTTCTTACGCCCTGCTTTGCCTGTGAGCTGATGCTCACCCACCAGGGCCATAAAGTTATTGGAAAACGTCGTCAGTCCCGTATCCCGCACGCGCGCAAGCATAGACTGCCCGTCCGCATGCACGTCAAAGACATAGGCGCCCTTATCGAGTTTGCCGTCCGCGGTCAGCAGATCGAGCTCCATCTCGTCCTCGGGACCATCCTCTGCCGAATGTGAGGCATAGCGCATGCCCCCATCCGCGCCAATCGCCAACGTAGCGATACGCGAATCCAGCTCAATCTTGTCCTTTGTTTTATGCGGCACATCGACCAAGCCACACACCTTCACCGACTCAATATCCAAAGCATCAAGATCAAACGCCGTCACCCGCTCGTCGACAACATCCTGCTTTACCAGCAGTTCTTTGAGCATGGCGCCCAGGATCGCCTCTTGCGCATTGCGATCCTTTTGCTTTGGCGCCACCTTAAACAGTGGCTCGCACACATCCGGTGTCACGTGCTGTTCCACCACGCCAGCATGTAAGGCATAGCCGTCGTCCTCAGCAACCTCATTGGGCACAACGACAAGGTTCAGCGCCCGCGAATCCACGGCCCTTCCGCCATACGTTGCGCGAACGCCCCACGAGGAATCGTTAAGTCGATCGGCCAGCTGGCGCGCCACTTCGGCAAGCCCATTGCGCGCAAACGACACCACGATTCGCTGCCCCGCCATGCGCTCCGCAACCACGCGCGCGTACTCATCACCCTTGAGCACCTCGTAGAAACTCTTACGCGGGTATTCCATGAGCGTCACCCGGGCGAAGTCGCTGTAACGGCGTTCGAGAATCTGCAGCTCTCGATACAAAATGCCCTTCTTGGTATAGGCGACCTTGTCCGCCTGGGCCGAGAACGTCAGATCACGGCGCTTGGACGGCTTGTCGCCCTTGGCTCGGCGCAGGATGTACTCGTCTTTTTGTTCGTGGGCAAGCACCATCGTCGCCACGGGCGATAGCCTGTAGCCCACTTGGCTCTTAATCTTTTCGAGCTCTTTCTCGTCACCTTGTGCCCTGCCAATAAGCACACGGCGCTTGGTAAACGTCCGAATCTTAAGATCAAAGGTGCAATCCTCATCGATAACGATTTCAACCGTTTCGATCTTGGCAGGTCCCCTTCCGTCGCTTTCGACAGCATCGCGGCGGGCACCCTTGGCGCTAATGACATACAGGTGCCCGGTGTCATTGGGAACTTCGTCCTCAATCCCCTCAAACTGAGAGCAGGAGTTGAACAGCAAGCGGAGCGCAACGTAATCGTCCAACTCGTTCCAATTAGTTTTAATCGGAACTATCTGCTCCTGAT
>CABSZR010000291.1 GCA_902482185.1 uncultured Collinsella sp.
CTACACACTGCATATCGTCGGCAGCGTCAGATGTGTATAATAGACTGTCGCAGACGCGCTGATCTGCGCGCAGGTTGGTGGCACCGGGCAGGCCGCCGGGCAGCACGACGCAGTCATACTCGTCAAAGTTAATCTCGTCAAAGAGTGCGTCGCAGGTTACGGGAATCTGCAGCGAGCTTACGACCTCGCGCGTGGGCATGATCGAGACGAGCGTGGCACGCACGCCGCCGCGACGCATAACATCGACCATGGTCAAGCATTCAATAGTTTCAAAGCCATCGGCGGCGAGAACGGCAACGCTGGGCATGTGAGTTCCTTTCGTAAGGCGGCATACAATTAGCCGTCTTATACCCCGAAGACATACGCTTGCCACGCTCGATTTCCCAATGTTTAAAAAGGGACGGGGACTAAATAATCATTCGGTATAAATTGATTATTTAGTCCCCGTCCTAGAAAAATCATCGGGCGCGGTCTTGGGCAAACAGTCTAGTTGCGCTTGAGGTGGACGACCGTTTCGCAGTGGAAGGTTTGCGGGAATAGGTCGACCGGCGTGATCTTGACGGGGGAGAAGGTGCCCTCCTCGACAAAGCGCTTGAGGTCGCGGGCCAGAGTCGCTGGGTCGCAGCTCACGTAGGCGACATCGTGGGCACTCGTGCTGGCGATAAGGTCGATCGCTTCGGGGGCGAGGCCTGCGCGCGGCGGGTCGACCACCAAGACGTCGGTATCCTGGTCGGGGAACTCGCGCACCGCGTCTCCGCCAATGACGTCGACGTTATCAAGCTTGTTGATTTCCAGGTTACGGCGTAGATCGCGCACGGCGGGGCCGTAGGCCTCGACGGCGGCGACAAAGTCGCAGCGGCGGGCGAGCGGCAGGGTAAAGGTGCCGGCACCGCAGTACAGGTCCACGGCCAGCTCGTCTTCCTGCGGGTCGAGGGCGTCCATAACGAGCTCAATCAAAATCTCGGCGCCCTTGGTATTGACCTGGAAAAACGACGGGGCAGATAAGCGCATCTGGCCTTCGGCGATATTCTCGGTCCACGAGCCCTCGCCGGCGAGCATCTCGACTTTGGAGACACGGCGGGCTTTCTTTTCGCCCTTGCTCATCACACGCACCACGCTCGTGGGATGAGCGGCGTCCGCCAGCACGCGGGAGACCTGCGAGCGCGGAAAAGAGCCTGTGGGCGTCCAGAGTGCGACCTCGAGTGCCTTGGTGCGGCGCGATGCGCGAATGCCCACGCGTTCGAGCCCTAAGTCATGGCTGCCGCTTAGATAGTTGAGTGCGCCGACGACCGATTTGAGTGCCTTCGGGAAGCGCTTATCGAACAGCGGGCACGCATCGACGGTCACGATTTTGCTGGGGTCGACACCGTGCATGCCAAGGCGCACGCGACCGTTGACGACGGTCGGTTCGAGCTCGATTTTATTGCGGTAGCCCCAGTCGTCCTTGGTGTGGCGGATAGGCTGGACAAGTTCGTTGACCTGGTCGGGGGTGAACTTGCCAATGCGCTCGAGCGTGGAGCGCAGGTTTTGCTCTTTGGCGGCAAGCTGAGCAGTGCGCGAGAGATTGCCCCACGAACAACCGCCGCAGATGCCCACGAAGGGGCAGGGAGACTGAATGCGATCGGGGCTTGGCTCCAGAATCTCGGTGGTGCGGGCACGCATGAACGACTTGCCGTCCTGTACGACCTCGGCCTCGACGGTGTCGCCTGCCACGGCACCCTGCACAAAGACGGCCTTGCCGTTGTCGGCGTGCGCCAGCCCGTCGGCGCCGTAGGTCATCGATTCTATAGTGAGCTTCATATTCCTGCCTGTCATTCGCGTTGTTGTTCGCACCATGGTAGCAGGGAAAAGCGCCCCGCATCCGAGGCTTTCCTCAAATGCGGGGCGCTTCTACAAACTGCTTCTACAAACGACTATTTCGTCTTGCCGGTAATGAGCGTCTTAAGACCCAGGCCGATCAGACCCAGGCCCATGCGCACGCGGCCGGGGCGATGGCGCTCGATGGCCTTGGTCTTGCCGGCGGGCTTATCGCGACGGGCGCTCGTCTCGGGTGCGGGCTTGGTGACCTGCGGATCGGGCTGAGGTGCAGGTGCAGGCTCGGGCTCAATGACGGTCGCCTGGACCTTTTGGACCTTGGGTGTGGCCGGCTGCGGCTCAGGAGCAGGGGCGGGCTTTGCCTCGGCGGCGGGCTCCGGAGTCGCAGTAGCGGGCTCGGGCGCTTTCTCCACGGCGGGCTCTGCGGCAGCCACGGGTTCATTCACCGGGGGAGCGGCAATCGCTTCCGGTTTGGCAACTGCCCCATG
>CABSZR010000292.1 GCA_902482185.1 uncultured Collinsella sp.
GTGTCCGATTTTGCGGCGAGAAGGTCATTGGACTGGATGACAAACTTTCCCGCGTCCGCCCGTGCGTGCGTGGTACGCCGTACAAGGCCCGGCCCGCCTCCCCTTGCCAAAAGGAGGAACGCGCGCGTTATGATGATTTCAAAAGAGCCTGGGGGGATTTGACATGAAGCTGAGGACCGTCCTTAACGAGCTGCGCTGCACGCCGCTCTGCGTCGGCAGAGACGAGCTTCTGGACGAGGACGTCATCGCCGTGCCCGAGCCCCAGCGCGACCCCTCCACGGTCATCGTCATCGGCGTCATGCTGCTGGTATCGGGTGGCATGAAGTTTATCCAGGAAGCACGCAGCGGCAACGCAGCCGAAGCCCTTAAAGACCTGGTCTCCAACACCTGCACCGCCCTGCGCGACAGTGAGCGCATCGAGATCCCCTTTGACGAGCTGGTGCCCGGCGACATGATTCGCCTCTCCGCCGGCGACATGGTCCCGGCCGACGCGCGCATCGTCACCGCACGCGACCTGTTTGTGATCGAGTCCGCCCTGACCGGTGAAAGCGAGGCCGTCGAGAAGACCTCGTCAGTGGCGATCATAGAGGGCGCCGACGGCATGGCGCTGCCCCTCTCCGCCTGCAAGAACATCGTCTTCACCGGCACCTCCGTGCAAAACGGCACCGCGATGGCCGTCGTCGTGGCCACGGGTTCGGACACCTACCTGGGCGGCATCGCCAAGATGCTCGACGGCCGCGGCGAGAAGAGCGCCTTTGACCGCGGCGTCTCGAGCGTCTCGATGCTGCTGGTACGCCTTATGCTCGTCATGGCCCCCGCCGTCTTTATCATCAACGCCGTCACCAAGGGCAGCCCCATCGACGCGCTGCTGTTTGCGACGAGCGTGGCCGTGGGCATCACCCCGCAGATGCTCCCCGTCATCGTCACCACCAGCCTGTCGCAAGGTGCCAAGGACCTCGCGCGCCGCCAGGTCATCGTCAAGGAGCTGCCCGCTATCCAAAACCTGGGCGCCATGGACGTACTGTGCTGCGACAAAACTGGCACGCTCACCGAGGACCGCATCGTGCTGGAGCGCTATCTCAACACCGACGGTAGCAAGGACGCGCGCGTGCTGCGCCACGCCTTCCTTAACAGCTATTTCCAGACCGACCTCAAGAACCTCATCGATCTGGCCGTCATCGATCGCGCCGACGTCACGTCTGCAAGCGCCACCCCCGACGCCACGCTGGGCCAGGCCCTACGCAGGTGCTACACCAAGGTCGACGAGGTGCCCTTCGATTTCTCGCGCCGTCGCCTGAGCGTAGTTGTAGCCGACGCCCAAGGCAAAACCCAGATGGTCACCAAGGGCGCTGCCGAAGAGATGCTCGAAATCTGCTCCTTTGTCGAAGTCGATGGCATCGCCCAACCGCTCACCGACGAGAAGCTCGCCCAGATTCGCAAGCAGGTGGCAGGACTCAATGCCGAGGGCCTGCGCGTGATCGCCGTGGCACAGAAGACCAGCCCGCGCACCGTGGGCGAGTTTGGCATCGCCGACGAGCACGACATGGTGCTGATGGGCTTTTTGGCCTTCCTCGACCCGCCCAAGGCAAGTGCCGCGGGCGCCGTCGCCACCCTCGAGGCCAAGGGCGTGGCGGTCAAGGTCCTGACCGGCGACAACGACCGTGTCGCCGCCACGGTCTGCGAGCAGCTTGGCATCGATGCCACCAACGTGCTGCTGGGCTCCCAAATCGACGCATTCGACGACGCCGAGCTGGCCGCCCGCGCCCAGGAGACGCATCTCTTTGCCAAGCTCTCGCCACTGCAGAAGGCACGCCTGGTACGCGTCATGCGTGAGCTGCTCGGACATACCGTGGGCTTTATGGGCGATGGCATCAACGACGCCGCCGCCATGCGCGCGAGCGACTGCGGCATCTCGGTCGATTCGGCCGTCGACATTGCCAAGGAATCCGCCGATATCATCTTGCTTCAGAAGGACCTGGGCGTGCTCGAGCGCGGCATTATCGAGGGCCGCCGCACCTATGGCAACCTGCTCAAGTACCTCAAGACCACGGTGAGCTCCAACTTTGGCAACGTGCTCTCCGTCACCGTCGCGAGCCTGTTCTTGCCGTTTTTGCCCATGAGCGCCCTGCAGTTGGTGTTGCTGTCGCTTGTCTACGAGATCGTGTGCATCGCGCTGCCGTGGGACACGGTCGACGACACCTGGACCGCCCGTCCGCGCGCCTGGGACGCCGCGTCCATCAAAGGCTTTATGCTCGAGCTTGGCCCCGTGAGCTCGCTGTTTGACATCGTGACCTTCGCCG
>CABSZR010000293.1 GCA_902482185.1 uncultured Collinsella sp.
GTCTCCTCCTCGCCCATCAAGCGCTGCGCGCGAGCCTTGAGCTCGTTGGGCGTCGCCGTGGGGCACACAAAGTCGGCATGCGCGTGATTCGGCAGGCGCAGGGTGCCGAGCGCCTCGTCGTCGACAATCACCAGCATGGGGACGCCGCCGCGATCGTCAAGCCACTTGGCAATCTGATCGATGCGGTCGCTGCGGATGCCATCGGAATCGAGAATCAGCAGGTCAAAGTCGTGCGCTGCAGTCGGCGAATCGGGGGTTGCCAGGCTCACCTCGACACCCAGGGTGGTCGTCAAGCTGCGGGCAAACTCGTGGAAGCGCGTCGTGCGCGCCATGAACAGGGCACTCTTTTCGGACATATCGGCCTCCAAAGAAATGAGCTCAATCGTACTGGAACAAGCCAGCGCGATTAGGAGTTCGCCAGGTAGTGCTTGATCTCCCACTCGGTGATCGTAGACTCAAATTTATGCCACTCGTCGCGCTTCTTTTTGAGGAAGAAGCTATGGATGTGCTCGCCGAGGGCATCCTTCATAAACTGCGAGTCCTCAAACACGTCGAGCGCCTCTTTGAGCGAACGCGGCAGCGGCGTGTAGCCGGCCTCGACCATCTGACGGTCGGTAAGCTTGAGCGTCTCGGCCGTTGCCTCGGGCGGGAGCTCCAGTTTGCGCTCGATGCCGTCCAGACCAGCCGCCAGCGTGACGGCGTTGACCAGGTACGGGTTGGCCATGGGATCGGGGCTGCGAAGCTCGATGCGCGTGGACAGCTGCTTGCCGGGCTTGTAGACCGGGATGCGGACCATACTCGCGCGGTTGCGCAGGCCCCACGTGGCGTACTGCGGCACGGAGTCGCCGCCCGTGGTGATGCGCTTGTACGAGTTGACCGTGGGGTTGGTGATGGCGCTGATCTCGCGGGCATGCGCCAGAATGCCGGCCATGTAGTGTTTGGCGATGTCGGAAAGATGGTACTTCTCGTCGTCCTCGCCCCAAAAAACGTTGTTGCCGTCGTGGTCGAATAGCGACTGGCACAGGAACATAGCGCTGCCGTCCTCGCCCGCCAACGGCTTGGGCATAAAGGAGGCGTGGCAACCGCTCTCGTAGGCCTGCTGCTTAATGATGAGTTTGGCCGTGGTGATGGCGTCGGACATGCTCAGGGCCTCGGCGTGGCGCAGGCTCATGCCGTGCTGCGAGCGGCCGGCGGCGTGGAAGGTGTACTCCACGGGCACGGACATCTTCTCGAGCGTGAGGACCGTGTTGCGGCGCAGGTCGCGGGCGGCATCGCTCACCGAAAGATCGAAGTAGCCCACGTTGTCAAGCGGCTCGGGGGTGTGCTCGTCGGGGAAGTAGTAATACTCCAGCTCGGCGCCCACGTTGAGCAGGTAGCCAGCCTTCTCGGCCTTGCGGAACATGCGGCGCAGGGCATCGCGCGGGTCGCCGGCAAACGGCTTGCGATCGGGAGTGCACACGTCGCAGAACACGCGGGCGACGCCGTTGTGGCTCGGGCGCCACGGCAGAATCTGGAAGGTCGAAGCATCGGGGAATGCGAGCATGTCGGCTTCCTCGGGCGTGGCAAAGCCCTCGATGGCGGAACCGTCAAAGCCAATACCCTCCTCAAAAGCGACCTCGAGGTCCTCGGGGCTAATGGCAAAGTTCTTGAGGCGGCCGAGAATGTCGACAAACCACAGACGCACAAAGCGGATATCACGCTGCTCTACGGAGCGGAGTACGTAATCGATGTTCTGCTGGTTCATGTCGCTCCCCTTTCTTTCGGGCGGGTTTCGACTGGTCTATATCGCAGATACTATCGCAGAAAAATGTTTCCGCAGGGTTAAAGCGTATCAAGCGCTCAAAAAACGTGTGTGAACAGGCAGTTGCGAACGAATGGTTAGCGCGAGGTCGAAGCGCGGTGTTCGATGTGGCCGGGGACCTCGATACGCTTGGGGGCGAGCTTTGCGGCCTCGCCCACCGTGGTGGTGACGACGTCGATGCGCTCGGACAGGCGCTCGACCACGCGCTCGGCGATGGTAAGGGTGTCTTGCGCGGCCGTGGTCACACCGCCAAAGAGCACGTGGTTCCAGGGATAATCGTCAAATGTCGCGATCTTAAGACCAGCCGGCAGCGAGGGACCAAGCTGCGCCAGCGCCTCGGTCAAACGCAGGAAGACCAAGCCGTTGACGGCAATGAGGCCGAGCTTTTTGCCTGCATAGCCGCGGATGGTCTCATCCAAGCAGCCGACGCCCGTGGTACCGCCATCGGCCAAGGTGATAACCTCGCCGGCAAGG
>CABSZR010000294.1 GCA_902482185.1 uncultured Collinsella sp.
GCCGAGTCACTGCAATCCACCTTGCTTGAGTTTGGCCGCAGTGCCCGCGTGGTCGGCTGGATCGCCGGCCCCACGGTGACGACCTTTAAGCTGCAACCTGGCGAGGGCGAGCGCGTGAGCAAGATCTCGAGCCTCGAGGACGATATCGCGCTTTCGCTTGCCGCCCAGTCGGTGCGCATCTTCGCGCCGATTCCCGGCACCTCGCTCGTGGGCATCGAGATCCCCAATCGCAAGCGTCAGAACGTCAACTTGGGCGACGTGCTGCCCTATGTTAAGGGCGGTCCGCTTGAGCTTGCCATCGGCCGCGACGCCGAGGGCACGCCGGTCGTCGCCGACCTCGCCAAGATGCCCCACCTGCTGATCGCCGGTACCACGGGTTCCGGTAAGTCGGTCATGATCAACTCCATCATCACGACCCTGCTCATGCGTGCGCTCCCCGAGGACGTTCGCCTGATCATGGTCGACCCCAAGCGCGTCGAGCTCGCAGGCTATAACGGCCTGCCGCATCTTTACGTGCCCGTAGTGACCGAGCCCAAGCAGGCCGCGAGCGCCTTGCAGTGGGCGGTGTCCGAAATGGAGCGCCGCCTGAAGGTCTTCGAGCGCCTGAACGTGCGCAAGATCTCGACCTATAACGAAAAGCAGGCCGCCGGCGAGTTTGAGCATTACGATAACCCGCCGCAAAAGATGCCCTACCTGGTCATCATCATCGACGAGCTTTCGGACCTGATGATGGTCGCCGGCAAGGACGTCGAGGCCTCGATTGTGCGTATCGCCCAGCTGGGCCGTGCCG
Organism: uncultured Collinsella sp.; assembly: GCA_902482185.1. Classification (GTDB taxonomy): domain Bacteria; phylum Actinomycetota; class Coriobacteriia; order Coriobacteriales; family Coriobacteriaceae; genus Collinsella. The sequence continues at coordinate 791 of CABSZR010000294.1, forward strand.
CCGGTATCCACCTTATCGTGGCGACCCAGCGTCCGAGCTCTAACGTGGTGACGGGCCTCATCAAGGCAAACATTACCAACCGTATCGCCTTCAACGTCGCAACGGGCATCGACTCCCGCGTCATCATTGACCAGATGGGTGCCGAAAAGCTCACCGGCTTGGGTGACATGCTGTTCTCAAAGGTCGACTGGGGCAAGCCCCGCCGTATCCAGGGCTGCTTTGTTTCGGATGACGAGATCAACGAGATTGTCGAGTTCGTTAAGTCGCAAAGCGAGCCCGACTACCATGAGGAGATCCTGTCGGCTGTGGCACCTGCCTCCATGTCCATGGCAGGTGGCGGCGGCATCGTGCGAACCGGCGTTGCCGAGCCTCAGGACGACGATCCGCTTATCTGGGAAGCCGCTCATATTGTGGTGGAATCGCAGCTGGGCTCCACATCTGGCCTGCAACGCCGCCTGAAGGTTGGCTATGCGCGCGCCGGGCGTATTATGGACATGCTGGAAGAAAAGGGTGTCGTCGGACCGCCCGACGGTTCCAAGCCGCGCGAGGTTCTGCTGGATGAAGAAGGCCTTGCCGCGCTGGAATCCGTCGACGCCGAGATGGCACGTGAAGATCGTGAGTTTGGAGGATTCTGATGGCTGCACGCTTTGGTGACATGCTGCTCGAGCAGCGTCGCCGGATGGGCCTTTCCATTCAGCAGGTCGCCAACACCATCAAAATCAGGCCGCAGATCATCGAGTTTTTCGAGAATGGCAATTTTGCATCGATGCCTCCGCGCGGCTATGCGCAGGGCATGATTTCGAGCTATGCGCGCTTTTTGGGCCTCAATCCGCGGGAGGTCGTCAACGCTTATTTTGACGATCTGATGGCATATGAGCGTGAGACGTCGCAGCAGGGCGGTCGTTTTCAGGATGCTGCCGGCTACGTTAACTCGCGTTCGTCGGTCGATAACGGACGCTTTCTGATGGTTCAGGGAGGACGCTCGACGCGGTACGGTCAGCGTCCTCCGCAGGCGGGCTATATCACCGAGACGGGCTCCAGTGAGGAGATTCGTTCTCAGCGAGATCGCTTTCGCAGTACGCCTATGCCGGATGACCGTGCGCTTCCCGCCGCTCGCGGGTTGAGTCGCGATCCTCGCGCCGGTTACGGTGACGGAGGCTACTCCGGTCGTGGTTATCGCGGAGTTTCTGCCGGGCGTTCCCGCGGTGGTTACGCCGACGCCGATACCACACAGGTGGCGCCGCGCCTTCGTTCGCAATCGCAGCCTTACGGCCAGCGCTCTTCGGCGCCTCGCTCTGACCAACGTGGCTATCAGAACCGTGGTGAGCTTGCGCCGCGTTCGGGCCAGCGTGGCTCGCAGCGCCAGGGCGGCTATCGTGGTCGTCCCGATAGCGGTCGTGGCCGTATACCGCAGGTAAACGGGCGCGGTGGTTCTAACCGCGGACGCGGCGGTGGACGTGCACCCCAGAACAATGGACTTGATC
>CABSZR010000295.1 GCA_902482185.1 uncultured Collinsella sp.
CGCGGTCGGTCAGAATGTTCACGGCCTCCAGCAGCAGACCGCCGCCGGCGCACGAGGCATCGATTAGCGTGGGAAGGGCTTCGTTTTCGTAATCGTCGGCCGTCAGCTCGCGCTCGCATAGTGCGGTCCAGCCGACCTGCGCCAGCACCAGGGCGGCGTAGTCGGGGCGCAACACGTGCGCGCCCTCGCCGGCACGGGTCGCCGCGGACGGCAGGCGCTTGAACAGCGGGTCGCCCGAAAGGTCCAGGCTTATGCTCGCGCGGCGCTGGCGCAGCGAAAGCAGTAGGTGAACATCGGGGTCGGCGGCATCGACGTCGGCGCGACGGCCCGTGGTCTCGGCCAGACGGTCGCACAGCGCGTCTTTGGCGCGCAGGGCCGAGAAGCGCGTGTTGCGCAGCTGCTCGGTCACGCCGCGGGCGGTGATGGCGATGGTGGCGCCGGGGCGGATGATGGTCTCCCAGGCGATGTCGTAAACGCTATCGTACAGTTCATCGGCATCCTGCGCCTCAAAGCGCCCGAGTACCACGAACACACGGCTCGCCAGGCGCGACCACAGACAGGCGCGGTAGCCTTCTTCGAGCTCGCCCTCAAATGTAGCGCGGCCCTTCAGCCGGCGAACATGCGAAAGCCCGAGGCGTTTAAGCTCATCGGCGAGTGCGGACTCAAAGCCCTCGGGGCAGCTTGCGTAAAATTCCATGGGTGACCTCTCTGGTTGCGTCGCTCCATTATATGATGGATGCTTCGTTTACTCTCGCCCCTGAAAGGAACCCATATGATTGATGCGTGCCCCGATTCCGCCGTGCTCTTTTTTGACGTGGACGGCACGCTGACGTCGTTCGATCCCGACAACATGACCGACAAGGACTTTTCGGCGGTTCACCCCTCGCAGGCGGTCGTTGAGGCGTTTCATCGTCTGCGCGACGCGGGACACCAGGCATTTATCTGCACGGGTCGTCCCTTGTGGCTCATCGCCGATAGCTTGCGTGCGCTCGACCCCGCGGGCGTCGTTGCCATGGCGGGAGCCACGCTCGAGGTCGAGGGCCGCGTGGTGTATGAGGACTGCTTTGACGAAGACATTGTTGAGGAGCTTGCACGCCGTATGGCCGCGGCAGGGATTGAAGCCTTTTTCGAGACCAACGTGGCTACTTTTGCCCTGGAACCCGCGGGTGTTGAGCAGTCATCTCTGATCGGCACTTCTGTGGTGCACAGCGCCGAGGAAATGCGCGTCGACGGCAGTCTGCGCGTGGGCAAGGTAGGCATCGTCGCGAGCGACCTGGCTCGCGTAGCCAACGATGATGGCTTTATCGATCGCGAGTTTGAGCTGTGCAACACCGGTGGTCAGAATCGCGAGCTGAGCCCCAAGGGCATCGACAAGGGCGTGGGCGTGGCGCGAGCGCTGGAATACCTGGGTCGCACCGGCAACGCGCGCACCTTTGGCTTCGGCGATTCGGGTAACGACCTGGGCATGCTCGCTGCGGTCGAGACGGCTGTCGCCATGGGCAACGCCATGCCTGAGGTCAAGGCGGTCGCCGACTACGTGACCGATGACGTCGCACACGACGGTACCGTCACGGCTATGCGCCACTTTGGCTTGATTTAATACATGGCCGGGTCGCCTGCATTGGGGGCGACCCGGCCATGTGAGCTATTTTGCAATATAGAGTTTGGGATGACTGTGGCTGCTCTCGATTGCCGCTGTCATGATACCTTCGCTGTCCCCATCGATGATGATGCCGTCGAGGTCATCGATCTGTGCGGACTGATAAAAGCTCGTCTTATTGAACTTACCCTGGTCGACCATCATGTAGCTCAGGTTCGAGTTGGTTAGATACATGCGCTTGATCATGGCAGAGAAGTCGTGCTCAACGGTAAAGCCGTGGTCGGGATGGAATCCGTCGGCGCTGACAAATGCCTTGTCGGCATGAAGCTTGCTCATGCAGTCGAACGTCAGCGCGCCCGCGAGATAAAGGTGGCCCTTTCGCACGGAACCACCTAACAGCACTACCGAAGCGTTGGGCAGATTGAAGCTGGCATAGTTTGCGATGGCAAGATCGCCGGTGATGATGGTGATGTCGCGCTTGTCTATGAGGGCTTTAGTGAAGTAAAAGCCCGTGGTGCCGATGTCGATCACCAAAACGTCACCATCGTCAACAAGAGTTGCTGCGGTCGCGGCGATAGCCTCCTTGGCTTCGACTTGGACATTGATGCGCTCTTCGGGATACGAGATTGCAGTGGAACGTGAAAGCGATACTGCTCCGCCGCGTACA
>CABSZR010000296.1 GCA_902482185.1 uncultured Collinsella sp.
CGGAGCCCACGGGCAGAACGGCAAGAGCGGGGCGGGCGTCCTCCTTTTGCGTCATAAGCCCGTTGACGACCTCGTGGATCACGCCGTCGCCGCCAAGGGCGATAACGGTGCGATAGCCCTGGGCCTGTGCGGCCAGCTCCTTGGCGTGTCCCATGCGCTCGGTCAGCACCAGGTCAAACTGGGATGCGCGCGCGGTCATATCCAAAAAGCGTTGCAGGCGCTCGGCAACTTCGTGCGCCGCACCCGATTGGGCTGCTGGGTTGGCGATGATGAGCGTGCGGCCAAAATCAGTTGCGTGCATGGGGCGGCTCCCGGCGTATGACGTGACGGTGCGGTCGCGCTCAGGTCGAATTGCCCCCGATTGTGGCTGCACGGCGAATACTAACGTCTACTCTATCAGGTCGTTGTGGCGCTCGATAGCATCCGCTACCGTACCGCCCTCATCCACAATAAGCGAACGGCGCTTGGGTGAGATGATACGCTGGGCGGGGTACACGCCGCGGTGTCCGCCGGTTAGGTAGCTGATAAAGGCCACGATGACAAAGAACCCGGCGGCCGTGCCGTGGAACAGGTCGATGGCCATCATGCAGGTGGTGATGGGCACGTTGAGGCCGGCACAGAACACGCCGAGCATGCCCAGCGCCGCCAGAAAGCTGGGGTCGATTCCGACGAGGCAACCGATCCAGCCGCCGAGCGCCGCACCGATGCCAAACAGGGGCGTGACCTCGCCGCCTTGGAAGCCGGCGCCCAGGGTCAGCGCTGTGACGACCAACTTGATGGATGCGTCCGCCAGGGTGGTGTTGCCGGCAAAACCGGCGCCGGAAAGCCACGTGGAAAGGCCGGCGTAGTCCCAGGCGTCGAGGAGGCCATAGGCGGACAAAACCACGAGTGCGCCTATAAGTGCGCGAACGAGGTAATTGGTGATAAAGCGACCGTACAGGCTCTTGACGGTTCGAACCGACCAGGCAAAGAGGCGTGCCGTCAGACCGAAGATAATGGCGCTGATAACAACGATGACAACCGTCCGTGGTGTCATGTTGGGAACGCTGGCGATTACATTCGCTTCGTATTCGGTACCCAGGGCGATTGATGTAAAGTACCCGGTAAACGAGGCGACCAGGCAGTAGATGCCCGCAGTGTAGTCGATCTTGCCGATAAAGCACATCTCCATGCCAAAGAAAGCTCCGGCAAGGGGCGAACCGAATACGGCGCCAAAGGCCGACGAGATGCCGGCGAGCATGAGGTCGTGGTGGTCATGCTTTTTGAGGTGGGCGAGGCTCGAGATGTTGCTGGCGATGGTGCCGCCAATCTGCACAGCGGCCCCCTCGCGACCGGCCGATCCGCCCGTTAGGTGCGTGAGCGTGGAGCAGACGAAGGTGAGGACGGCCATGCGCATGTGGATGAGGCGTGTGCCCAGAGCGGAGTCGATGACCAGGTTGTTGCCGCGCTTGGCGGCAAGACCGTGGTTTTTGTACACCCATGCGGTGGCAACGCCCACAACGGGAAGCAGCGCGTAGACCCACACATGGTGCTCGCGATAATCGGTCGCGATATTCAGCGAGGCTAAAAACGCCCAAGCGGCAACGCCCATGGCGAGCGAGACGATGACGACGAGTGCGAGCAACTTGGCGCTCGCGAGTAGGTTGCGGGCGTTGCGGCGCGTGTCGGTAGCCAAGAGATGCTCAGAGCGGGTGAGCTGATGCCTGCCTGCCGTGATGACGTCGTTCAGGGAGAAAAAGCCGCCGTCGTCGAGCGGCTGGGGATGGTCTTGCGCCTTGTTTGCGCTTTCAGGTTTGTTGTTATGAGTCATACGTTCCTCTTTTAGGTTGCAACGCAAGCATTATAAAACGCGGCAAACGCGACGAGCCGGTGGGTTGGTTTCCATTCTGTTTCGCGGCTTGCGGCCGACAGGTGTATTTGCGGGTACAGGCCAAATCGCGGTCGCGCGTCGGGGGATTATACTGAGACAAGCATAAAGAATCGGCGCCCCTGTTGTGCGCCGTGGCATTAAGAGGTGCATATGGCAGAGAAACTCATTCCGCTGGAGGACGCGCAGTCGATTGTTCTGTCGCACGTTGCTCCGACCGATCTCGTCGAGATTCCCGTGTGGCAGGCCACCGGTTTTCCCTTGGCCGAGGACGCGGTGGCCGATATCGATATCTCGCCGTTTGCCAACAGCGCTATGGACGGATATGCCGTGCGCTCGGCGGACTTGGCGCAGACGTCTGGCGAGGCGCCGGTGACG
>CABSZR010000297.1 GCA_902482185.1 uncultured Collinsella sp.
GTGGTCCTCAATACCGAGCCTTCGGCGCATGTGGCCGACGAGCCGGTCAAGACCATCGAGAAGAACATGGAAATCCTGCTCGACGAGAATGTCGACAGCAAGGACGACGTGCTTGAGCTGGGCATTCAGACCGGCGACATCATTGCTATGGATCCGCGTACCACGGTGACGGAGAGCGGCTACATTAAGAGTCGCTTCCTGGATGACAAGCTGTCGGCGTCGATTCTGCTGGGTCTGGCCCGCGCTGTTGCTGACGGCGAGGTGTCGCTTTCGCGCAAGGTGTCGCTGCTCTTTACCGTGTACGAGGAGGTCGGTCACGGCGGTGCCTTTGTGCCGGCCGACACGCGCGAGATGATCAGCGTTGACATGGGCTGCGTGGGCGACGACCTGGGCTGCACCGAGCGCATGGTGTCGATTTGCGCCAAGGATTCGGGCGGTCCGTACAACTACGACCTGGTAACCACGCTGTCCAACATCGCGCGCGAGCTGGAGCTCGATTACGCCATCGATGTGTATCCGCACTACGGCTCGGACGTTGAGGCCACGCTCTCGGCCGGCTACGACATCCGTCACGGCCTGATCGGCCCCGGCGTGTACGCGAGCCACAACTACGAGCGCAGCCACATCGACGGCGTGCGCAACACCTTCGAGCTCGTCCGCGCCTACGTACAGCGCTAGGGAAGCAGCGGCCTCGGCTGGCACAGCAGTACCGACCGAGGCCGTCCTCTCTAAGTTGCGGTGAAATAGGGACTGTTTGGTGGTTTTAAACGCTTAAACAGTCCCTATTTCACCGCAACTTATGAAGGAGATGGGGCTACTTGATGGCTGCCGTAACGGTGCCGCCGCCCAGGACGATGTCGCCGCGGTAGACGACGACGGCCTGGCCGGGGGCGATGGCTCGTTGCGGCTCGTCAAAAGTTAGCAGCATTTGCCCGTCTTCGTCACGCGTAAGGGTCGCTGCCTGGTCTTTCTGACGGTAGCGGTACTTGGCACCTACGCGAATGCCGCCGGCATCCAGCTCGGCCTCCATGCGTGCGTCCGGCGCGCTCCAGATCCACTCATCGGCCGTGAGGGCAGCGGCGGTCAGGTCCTCGGCCTCGCCCAGATGCACGGTGTTGTTAGCGGCGTCGACGCCCGTCACATACACGGGATGCGCCATCGCGACGCCCAGGCCCTTGCGCTGGCCGATGGTATAGCGCAGCGCGCCGTTGTGGCGCCCGACCACGCTGCCATCGCGCCATACGATGTCGCCCGGTGCAGCGGGATGTCCGCAGCGGCGCTCGATATAGCCCGCGTAGTCACCGTCTGGAATAAAGCAGATATCCTCGCTTTCGGCCTTCTTGGCGTTGGCAAAGCCCTGCTCGGCGGCAATCCGGCGCACGTCGCGCTCTTTGTCCAGCCCAGCCAGCGGAAAGATTGTGCGTGCCAGACGCTCTTGCGTGAGCGAATACAAAAAGTAACTCTGGTCCTTTTTAGGGTCCTCGCCGCGGTGCAGCCGCCAGGTGCCGTCGGATGCCTGACTCGTTTTGGCGTAGTGACCTGTGGCGACGTAGTCGCAGCCCATGTCCAGCGCCGCATCGAGCAGCGCGCCAAACTTAATGTGGCGGTTGCAGATGATGCACGGGTTGGGCGTCAAACCCTCCTGATAGGCAGTCACAAATCGCTCGATAACATTGCGGTCGAAGGTCTGCTGCAGGTCGAGCACATGGTGGGGTATCCCCAGGCGCTCGGCGACGGCCTTTGCATCGGCGATATCGCGGTCGACCTTACTCATACCTGTTGCGGGATCGGGCGCGGGGCAGGTGAGGCGCATGGTGGTGCCGACGCATTCGTAGCCCTGGCGCTTGAGCAGATACGCGGTCACGCTGGAATCGACGCCGCCACTCATGGCGACGAGCACGCGCTTGTTGTGCATGGGGAGGTTCTCCTTGGTGGCATGTGGCCAAAAAAGAAAAGCGGCGCGGGAGGCTGGTTCCGCGCCGCAGACATTGTAGCAAGTTCGGACGTCTCGTGGGACACCCTGATGGGATGGGCTCAGACTGCCGGGAGAGAGGAGACCGGTTCGTCCTGGGCTCAACCTTTGGGCGACAGACCTAGTCCTGGAAGAGTGCCGTGGACAGGTAGCGCTCACCGGTATCGGCGAGCAGCGCCACGATGGTCTTGCCCTCGTTCTCGGGGCGCTTGGCCAGCTGCAGTGCGGCCCACACGGCGGCACCGGACGAAGTGCCCACGAGCACGCCC
>CABSZR010000298.1 GCA_902482185.1 uncultured Collinsella sp.
ATTTCGGCGCGCTCCCCCTCGGAGCGCCCAGGCGCAGGCAGCGGCCATACGCGTTGCTCGGCTGCCGTCGGCTCGGGCGAGGCGTTATCGACCGGAAGTACGAGGGGAAGTGGGGCCGTCATGACGATGGCGTCTTTGCCGACACCGTAGTAGCCACGACGACGACCCACCTCGGTAAAGCCCAGAGCGGCATAGAGCGCAATCGCGCCCTCGTTGCCGTCCTCGACCTCGAGCGAAGCCGTGGTGCAGCCGAGCATCTGGGCATCATAGCTCACATGCGACAGCAGCTTGCGGGCAATGCCCTCACGGCGATGTGCCGAGTCGACGGCGACATCCAGAATCTGCACATCACCGTCCACGACCATACCGCCGGCAAGGCCCAGCAGCTTGCCGTCGTCGTGTGCCACCCACCAACTACGCGGCGCAGCGACGTCCTCGCCCAGTTCGGACAGGAACATGCCCGGCGTCCACGCCTCGTGTCCGGCACCTTCAAAGCAGGCAGCCTCTAGCGCGCTCGCGCCCTCGGCATCCGCCGCGCCCATGGGACGGAACTGCAGATGACGACCGGCGAGCTCATCGGCAACGCCCGTAATTTCGCTCTGCGCACTCTCGGCAAGACCAAGACGCTTGCGCTCGTTTTCCTCGGCATCCGAAAGGCGCGTGTAAATCGGCAGGACGCGAGCCGGATCGCCGTCACCCGCAGCGTGCGCGAGCAGCAAGCCCTCGCCCGAAGGCCACCACAGGTCGCGCTCCACGCAGCGGGCGGTCTCGTCCTCACCCAGCAGCTTGCCATAGCGCACGAGACCGTCACCGGTCAGCTGAACCTGGTCCCAGTCCGCTGCTCGGCGCCACTCATCGAGCGCCACGGCGGCCTTGACCACGTGTTCGCGCTCAAATTGACGCTCGGGACCCTCATCGCCCAGCATATATAGTGCCGGATATACCTCACCGCGCATGGCATCGGCCAAGATACCAAGCTTGCCGCGCACGCCAGCCTTCCACGCCGTCCAAGCGCAAGCGTCGAGCGTCGACACGCCCAGCAGCGGAACATTGGCACCGCGCGCGAGGCCCTTGGCAGTGGAGATGCCGATGCGCACACCCGTAAACGACCCCGGGCCGCGGCCGACCACGTAGCAACCAACATCGCTGCGATCCAGACCGACTTGAGCCAGCACGCCATCAACGGTATTCACGAGCTCAACGTTGGCGTGACGGCGACACATGTGGTCGCCACTCACGAGCTTCGTCTCGCCCGTCTGCCCATCAATCCAGCTTGCCGCGCAGGCAAGCATGTCGGTCGAGGTATCGAGCGCCACCACCAGCGCGTTGTCGTTATGCAAGCTCATCTTGTACAGCCTTATCAATCAAATGGGAAAGCTCCATTGCGCGGTCACCGTGCGCCTCGAGCGTTATCGTTCGCACATCACTGTCGCCCTCATCACGCTTGAGCGTCACCGAAAGATACTCATCCGTCAGCTCGTCTTGGAATTGTTCGCCCCATTCCAGCAGGCAAGCACCCTCATAGCCCAGCACATCGAAAATGCCCGTATCCTCGAGCTCGTAGGCATGCTCCAGACGGTATAGATCAAAGTGAAACAGCGGAATACGGCCTTGATCATGAACGGCCATGAGCGCAAACGTAGGGCTCGTAACCATATGCTCATCGCCCAGCCCGCGCGAGACGCCCTTGGTAAAGTGAGTTTTGCCCACCCCCAGGCCACCGGTCAGGATGAGCACATCGCCGTCCTCAAGGCACGGTGCAATTAGCTCGCCAAAGTACTCCGTATCGGCAGCGCAAGTCGTTTTGTAAGTACCTACCCCCAGGCGCTCCAGGGACATATATGCTCCTTATTATTCCGAGGCGTCCTCTGGTGCGGGATGTCGCTCCAGATAGTCGCCCAGCATCTTAAAGTCTTCCTCCAGCAGTTCCTGCCACGCCGGATTGCGTAGCGCTGCTGCCGGATGGAACGTGGGCATTACTACAAAATGCCCCATCTGGTGGAACCTGCCGCGCAGCTTAGTAATGCCAATCTCGGTCTTAAGCACAAAGTGCGTCGCGGGGTTGCCGAGCGTCACGATGATATCGGGCCAAATGCTTCGAATCTGCTCACGCAAAAACGGTGAACAGGCCAGCACTTCCTCGGGCCGAGGATTGCGATTTCCCGGTGGGCGACACTTAAGCACGTTGGCAA
>CABSZR010000299.1 GCA_902482185.1 uncultured Collinsella sp.
AATCCATACTAACGACACGCACCCCGCCATGTGCGGCCCCGAGCTCATGCGTATCCTCATCGACGAGAAGAAGCTCGAGTGGGACGACGCCTGGAACATCGTGACGCAGGTTGTGAGCTACACCAACCACACCATCCTGCCCGAGGCTCTGGAGAAGTGGCCCATCGGCACGTTCTCCAAGCTCCTCCCCCGCGTGTACCAGATCATCGACGAGATCAGTCGTCGTTGGCACGAGTCGTTCGACACCACACAAGAGGGATGGCAAGAGCGTCTGCGCCAGACCGCCATTCTGTGGGATGGTGAGATTCGCATGGCCAACCTGTCCGTGATCTGCAGCCACAGCGTCAACGGCGTGGCAAAGATTCACTCCGACATCATCAAGAACATCGTGCTCAAGGACTTCTATGCCCTGACGCCCGAGAAGTTCAACAACAAGACCAACGGCATCTCGCACCGTCGCTTCTTTGCCGAGGCCAACCCCACCTACGCCAAGCTCGTGACCGAGGCCATTGGCGACGGCTGGCTGAAGGACGCCTTTGAGCTGGAGAAGCTTAAAGGTTTCCAGAACGACACCGAGTTCCTGAAGGCCGTGGGCGCCTCCAAGCGCGCCAACAAGGAGCGTCTGGCCGTCTACGTTAAGGCCGAGACCGGTCTGGTCATCGACCCCAACACCGTCTTCGATGTCCAGGTAAAGCGCTTCCATGCCTACAAGCGACAGCTCATGAACATCATGAAAGTGATGGACATCTACAATCGTCGCATCGCCGATCCCAACTTCCACGTGACGCCGACGACCTTCATCTTTAGCGGCAAGGCGGCATCAAGCTACACCTTCGCCAAGGAGACCATCCGTCTGATCAACTCGGTGGCCGAGGTCATCAACAACGATGCTCGCGTCAACGAGGTCATGAAGGTCTGCTTTATCCCCAACTTCCGCGTGAGCAACGCCCAGCTCATCTACCCCGCCGCCGAGATCTCGGAGCAGATCTCCACGGCCGGCAAGGAGGCCTCGGGCACGTCCAACATGAAGCTCATGATGAACGGCGCCATTACGCTGGGCACCCTCGACGGCGCCAACATCGAGATCGCCGATCTGGCCGGCCGCGAGAACGAGGCCATCTTTGGCCTGACCGCTCCCGAGGTCGAGCAGCTCTGGGCATCCAACAGCTACTTTGCGTGGGATACCCTCAACGGCGACCGCGAGCGTCTGGGCCGCGTGATGGACGAGCTCAAGGACAACACCTTTGCGGGTCTTTCGGGCAACTTCGAGAGCATCTACAACGAGCTCATGAACAACAACGACCCCGACCTGGTCATGGCCGACTTCCGCAGCTACGTGGATGCGTGGGAGAAGCTCACGAACAGCTACGGCGACCAGGAGTCCTGGAACCGCAAGGCCCTACTCAACACCGCCTCGAGCGGCTGGTTCTCGAGCGACCGCACCATTCGCGAGTATCGCGACGAGATCTGGCACGCATAAAGGCGCGCGAGCTCCCCTATGCCAGCACGGCATTACTCGACGGGCGTGACGTTGCGCCGTGCCCGTCGCTAATGGGTTAGAAACATCGATGACAGAAGGAGAAATCGATGAGTAAGAAAGAATGCATCGCGATGCTCCTCGCAGGAGGACAGGGCAGCCGATTGGGGGCACTCACCCAAAAGATCGCTAAGCCGGCGGTTAGCTTTGGTGGCAAGTTCCGCATTATCGACTTTTCGCTCTCCAACTGCTCCAACTCGGGTATCGACACGGTGGGCGTTCTGACGCAGTATCGCCCCTACCTGCTGCATGCCTATGTGGGCTCCGGCGAGGCGTGGGATCTGGACAGCCGCGACGGCGGCGTGTCGATCCTGCCGCCGTACGAGACGCAGACCGGCGGCGCCTGGTATGCGGGCACGGCCGACGCCATTACGCAGAACCTCGACTACATTAAGGCCAACGACCCCAAGTACGTCCTGATTCTTTCGGGCGATCACCTGTATCGCATGGACTACCGCAAGATGCTCAAGACGCACATTGAGAACAACGCCGACCTCACGGTGAGCGTTATGCCCGTGCCGTGGGAGGAGGCCAGCCGCTTTGGCATCCTGACCACCGACCCCGAGGACGGCCGCATCACCAAGTTCACCGAGAAGCCCGATAAGCCCGATTCGAACCTCGCGTCCATGGGCATCTACATCTTCTCGGC
>CABSZR010000300.1 GCA_902482185.1 uncultured Collinsella sp.
GCCCTGACCCCAGCCGTCCCCGCGATCGCGTTTATCGGCTACCAAAACTCGGGCAAGACCACGCTTGTTGAGAAGGTTATCGCCGAGCTCACCCGCCGCGGCCTGCGCGTGGGCTCGCTCAAGCATCATGGGCATCACGGCTTTGATATCGATGTGCCCGCTAAGGACACCTGGCGCCATCACCAGGCCGGCTCCAAGCACGTGGGCCTCATTTGCGCCACGCGCTGGGCGGAATACGCCGACACGCGCGAGGAGGACGAGATGCCCGCGCGCGAGCTGCTGTCGCGCTACAACGATGTCGACGTGGTGATCATCGAGGGCTACAAGACCGAGGGCTTCGACAACATCGTGGTGGCGCGCTCGGGTGTCGACCGTCTGCGCGGCAAGAGCTCGCTCGACCTGGTCGATGGCCACACGCTGGCCCTTGCCTGCAACGAGGCCCTGGCGCGTCAGGCCTTCGACGCCGGCTTTGCGACCCGAGCCATCAACATCAACGACGCCCGAGCCATCTGCGACCTCATCCAAGACCATCTTTAAGGCTCGACGCTGCGCCGGCCCCAAGCACCCCATCTCGCCCCTCAAGCCGTCGCTCGCGTACCAAAGTACGCGTCGCTCCTCTTTCGGGGCGACCTGGGGCACTTGGAACCGGCTCGCTGCGCTGCCATAACATGCCAAATAGGGACAGGTTAATTTTGGCAGGTTTTATCTGGGCAAACGCCATTTCCACCACAAAGGGGCCAGGCACCTTTGTGGTGGTTTTTGCTTTGGTAGATGTGTGGGACATGCCTTACAATCTACCAAGTAGTTCATGACGGGCGAAAAACGGAGAAAAGGGGCTTGATGCGTCCTTAATGTTTCATGCGGATAGATTGATTTGACAGACGGTGGCGAATGCCCGCCGTCCGCATTTGTATGAAACAAGGAGTCTCCATGCTCGCCCCTCTTTTCTCAAAGCCTCAACCTTCGCTGTCCGTGCAGGCCAAGCGCCTGGTGGCGATGCGCTTTCTCATCTACACCGGTTTTCAGACCAGCTACTTTATCGGCGTCATCGGAACGCTCACCTATGCGGACGACGCTTCGGTCGTCGCGACATCGCTGGCAGTACTCTTTATGAACGTCTTCGTGATTCTGGGGTCCTTTGCGGGTGGCGCGGCGCTCGACGCCTGGGGCCCGCGCCACCATTTCTTGCTGAGCATCGTGGGCACGGTGACAACCGGCGCGGCGATCATTGCCTTTGGCAGCGCGACCGGCATCGTCCTGCTCGGCGCGGTGCTCCTGGGCTTTGTGATGGGGTTCGCCCAGCCCATCGCCACATCCTATCCGGCTTACCTCACCGACGATCCTGTCGAGCTCAAAGACATCAACTCTGCCATCGCCATGTTTTCAAACGTGAGTATCATCGTTGGCCCCACGCTGGGCGGCTTTGTCGCGGCGGCCGCGTCGTCGCGCGCGGTGTTCGTGCTCATGATGCTCTTTACCGTACTGGCGCTCGTCGCCGGTTGGGGCTTTAGGCCGCAGACCGGCCATGTCGCCGGGGATGCGGATGTCGATTCGGCAGAGGAAGGGGAGCGTGCGGGACAAAGCCCCGACCCCAATACATCTTCCCGCGTCACCTTCGCGACCAGCATCAAGACAGTCTTCACCAACAGCGTCCTCGCCCTGCTGTTCTGCATTATTTTCCTTTCAAACTTTGGCTACGGCGCCTTCGATCCGCTCGAGTCGTTTTTCTATCGCGATGTCCTGCACGTCGGTGTTGAGTGGATGGGCTGGCTCTCGTCGGCCAGCGGTGTGGGCGCGGTGCTGGGCGCCGTGGTCGCGCTCCGCTTGCCGCCGCACCTGGTCAACCTTAAAACGCTGCTCGTGGCGCTTATGTCCGTGGGTCTGGGAAGCCTGCTCTACGTGGGAACGCCGCACGTGGGCGTGGCTCTCATCGGCCAGATCGCCCTGGGCGTTGCCTGGGGTGTCGTCAATCCGCTCCACAACACCATCGTGCAAACGACGGCTCCGCTCGAGCAGCTCGGCCGCGTCAACTCGGTCATGGGCTTTGGCAACATGTTCGCCGGCGTGGCCCCGCTGGCGATTGCCCCCTGGCTGGCGGCGACATTTGGCGTGCAGCAGACGCTCGTAGGGGCGGGCACGGTCGTGACGGCGGTTCCCGCGGCGCTGCTGCTGTTTGGACGCCGGC
>CABSZR010000301.1 GCA_902482185.1 uncultured Collinsella sp.
GCCGAGTGTCATCCTCTACGGAATGTGCACCAGGTCCCTAAAGTAGACGTTGCCCGTCTGCTCCTCGAACATCCAGATATTGAGGTAGACGTCGTTGAGGTCGTTGTTCACGTCAAAGTTCGGGTCGTCGAAGGTGCCTACAAAGGTGAGTATCGCGGTCGCTTCTTCGCCTGCGGCGACGGGCTGGCGCATGCGTACGTCGCGGACGACGCCGTTGACGTAGGCATAAGCATCAACATCGCCAAACATCATGTCGACATCGGTGTTATTTGTCACCGCAAAGATCAACACGACGTCGCCGTAGCCATCCGTGTCCTTGGCCACGCAGGTAACATGGACGTTCTCGTCTGCCTCTAGGTCGATGGGGAACTGTTCTTGAGGGCCGGGACCCAAACCCTGGGGGTCGACTATATCTTCGTCTATTTTGTCGAAACGCTCCGAAGGAGTCGTTTTCTCGATGGCTTTGGTGCTGCCCAGATCCGGCTCGCATGGTCTGGTTTTACTATCGATGTTGCTGCAGCCCGTCAGAGCGAACGAGTAGGCAGCGACGACGAGCGCGGTTGCGCAGAGGGTGCCTAGGCGTTTCATGGTGCCTCCTTGCCGTAGAGATACTGGAAGTTTGTACGGTCAATGCGTGCGGCAGGCTTTCTCGCTACAGAATGCCTCTCAGCTCTAGTCTGGCCGATGTGTGCCCAGGGATGGAATGCCCATAGGGCCGATTGGGTCGGCGCGCTGGGACGCATGGCCCGTTTTGGGTCTTTTGGGTGAGCGCCGAATGGGGTATCTCGCTCAATTGTTGTATTCTTGTGGAGATGCTGTGGGCACGCTGACCTGCGGGTTTGCGTTGTGCTTGCACGTATTCGCAGGTATTGGTATAGTTTGCTTGCAAATGAAGTTGTAATTGAAAGAAGTGGGGTTTCGGCCCCGCTTCTTTTTTGTATGGATGGAGGTGCCGCAATGGTCAAGACCAAGACCGAGCAGGCGATCATCGACGCGCTCGAGGCCGTCGCTCCCCAGCACGATGTCGATATTGTCGACGTTGAGCTCGTGGGTGCCACCAAGGCCCCCTGTGTGCGTGTGCGTATCGAGGGTGCCGAGGGTCAGAGCCTGTCGCTCAACGACGTCACGGCCAATACCAAGTGGGTCGGCGACGTGATCGAGGAGCTCGACCCCATTTCTTCGAGCTATACGCTCGAGGTGTCGAGCCCGGGTATGGCGCGTCCGCTGCGCCGTCCGCGCGACTTTGCCCGCTTTGTGGGCGAGGACTGCGAGCTCACCTCCACCGCCACCGAGGGCCGTCGCAAGTACTCCGGCAAGATTGCCGCCGCGACCGAGACGAACGTGACCCTCGAGCTCGAGGACGGCGAGTCCGTCACCCTCGATTTCTCTGATGTTAAAAAGTGCAAGTTGAAGCCCACCTATGACTTCAAGCCCGCGAAGGAAGGAAAGTAAGATGGCAGCATCCGACATGATGTCCGCCCTGATGGAGCTTTGCCAGGAGAAGCACATCGACCAGCTCTACCTGCTGGACCGCCTCGAGCAGTCCCTGGCCAAGAGCTACGCCGACGTGCTGCACCTGCCGTTTGGCGCCCGCGTCACCATCGACCGCGCCTCTGGTCGCGTCTACGTCTACGAGCTCGTCCCCAAGGGCGAGGAGGACCCGGAGACCGGCGAGTACTCCGAGTTCGACGAGGTCGACGTGACCCCTCCCGGAACCTCCCGCATCGCCGCGCAGCACGCCAAGGCCGAGATCCGCGCCATCGTGCGCAACGCCGCTCGCGTCCAGATCTACGAGGAGTTCTCCCAGCGCGTCGGTGACATCGTGACCGGCACCGTGCTCCAGACCACGCCCGACTTCACGATCATCAAGATCCGCGATGGCGTCGAGGCCGAGCTGCCGCATTTTGACCAGCGTCGTTACGAGAACGAGCGCAACGAGCGT
This sequence comes from uncultured Collinsella sp., assembly GCA_902482185.1. Lineage (GTDB taxonomy): Bacteria > Actinomycetota > Coriobacteriia > Coriobacteriales > Coriobacteriaceae > Collinsella. Next base: position 1,943 of record CABSZR010000301.1, read on the forward strand.
CCGATGGGCGAGCGCTATCTGCACAACCAGCACATCAAGGCCGTGATCATCGACGTTCGCGACCCCAACTCCAACCTGCAGCCGGTTCGCGGCGAGCACAGCCGTCCGCCGATCGTCATCTCCCGCACCCACCCCGAGCTCATGCGTCGTCTGTTTGAGCAGGAGGTGCCCGAGATCTATGAGGGCACCGTCCAGATCAAGTCGATCG
>CABSZR010000302.1 GCA_902482185.1 uncultured Collinsella sp.
GGTTGAGCGTGGTGACGGTAAAGTCGCTGTAGATGGAGGGCGCGCACTGGTCAGGCTTGCGATGGACGATGTAACGGGTGAGATACGAGCGGTTGGAAGAGCATTTCTCGAGCAGGGTACTGCCGAGATAAGAGTTTCCATTGATGAGCATTCGGGCGATCTCGAGATGTTTAAGACCGCCGAACGAGCGAATATCGTTATAGAGGACCGAGCAAGGCGTCTCTGCTGCCACGGATACCTCCTTTGATTGCTTCCTAGCCAATATGGCGATAGGAATTAATGGCCCCCGGTGGGCGACGTATTAAATGGCTGCGCAATATATAGCGTAACTAAAGCAACATTATAGGCCACATGTTCGAAATTGCAAGAAGACTGAGAGATTTGGTTTGGACTGGACGGAAATCCCCCTCTGTCTTGATCTATAACAATTAGGGCCGATTTTACTCGTTAACTGTTACAGATTGAGACGTTTGTGAGCCGTGTCGACCGTTTGTCTCGATCTGTAACACGTAGAGGAAGATTCGCCCTGTAGATGTTACAGATTGAGACAATCAGCCGGGCCCACCTCGTCCGCCTCGTCATCTGTGGTTTACGTGGGGGCATGCGAAGCACGGGTATACTAACCGGCGGCGAATCTGCTCCATCGCTTAGAGCTGCTGCGTCTGGACGGCGCGTGATAGGGCTGCCAAAGCGATCGCCAGCGTGCTGAGCAACGTCCTCTCTGTGCGCACCTGTTTTTGTATGTATTAGCGCACTACCAAGCACGCCCGCGCGGCCGCATGCCGTGCCCATTGCGCGTGCAGATAAGGAACAACAACATATGCGTAATTCTGTATCCGACGTCACCGACGCCGAGATTCTGGACGAGGCCCGCGAGGCCATGACCCAGGCTGCCTTTGATGCTGCCGACGAGGCCAGCGCCGCCGAGACCGTTGAGTCCGCGACCGAGAGCCTGCCCGCCTTTGACGAGCTGGGCCTCTCCGACGAGATGCTTCGTGCTATCGAGAACCTGGGCTACACGGCGCCGACGCCTGTCCAGGCTGGCTCGATCCCCGTGGTGCTCGAGGGCCGCGACTTGCTTGCCGCCGCCCAGACCGGCACCGGCAAGACGGCCGCCTTTTTGCTGCCGACTATGAACAATCTGGAGCCATCGCTCCTCCCAAACCCGTGCGCGAGCGTGGCGGCCGCAACCGCCGTCGCGGCGCCAAGAAGCCCGAGGGCAACGGCCGCGGCCCCGCGATGCTCGTCATCACCCCCACGCGCGAGCTCGCCCAGCAGATTGACGAGGTCGCCGGCAAGATTGCCGACGTCACCGGACATGTTGCCGTGACCGTCGTGGGCGGCGTGAGCTACAAGCCGCAGACCGCGGCACTCAAGTACGGTTGCGATATCCTAGTTGCCACGCCGGGTCGTCTGGTCGATCTGATCGAGCAGGGTGCCTGCCATCTGGACGAGGTCAAGGTGCTGGTGCTCGACGAGGCCGACCGTATGCTCGACATGGGCTTTTTGCCTGCCGTCCGCCGCATTGTGCGCGAGACGCCGGCCGAGCGCCAGACGCTGCTGTTCTCGGCGACGCTCGACGAGGAGGCCGTGGGCGAGATCACCGACCTGGTGAGCGACCCGGCTCGCGTGGAGATCGCACCGGCCACGTCGACCGCCGACACCGTCGACCAGTTTGTGTTCCCGGTGTCCATCGAGGCCAAGAACAACCTGCTGCCCGAGTTCCTCAAAAAGGAGGGCCCGGAGCGCACTATCGTCTTTATGCGCACCAAGCACCGCGCCGACAGCTGCTGCCGTCGTCTGGAGCGCAAGGGCATCAAGGCCGCCGCGATTCACGGCAACCGCAGCCAGGCCCAGCGCGAGCGCGCGCTTTCTGCCTTCCGCGACGGCACCGTCGACGTACTGGTGGCAACCGATGTTCTCGCCCGCGGCATCGACATTAGCGACGTGCGCTACGTCGTGAACTTTGACGTGCCGGCCGAGCCGACCGACTATATCCACCGCATTGGCCGTACGGGCCGCGCCGGCGAGCTGGGCTGGGCCATTACGTTTGTGACCGAGCAGGACGTGGACGAGTTCTACGAGATCGAGAAGCTCATGGACAAGACGGCCGACATCTACGAGGCCGGCGACCTGCATGTGGGACCC
>CABSZR010000303.1 GCA_902482185.1 uncultured Collinsella sp.
GCGCTAGGTCGGAGGCGGGGCTGTAGCCCAGGCTGTGCTCCCAACCGGTAAGTCGGCTTACCTCGCAGGCGCCGTCTGCACCGTATACGTTGGGCGAGCCCAGCGCATGCATAAAGCGATACGCCCAGTAACGGTCGAACGAGGGCACGCCGAGCGTCATGCCCAGCGCACGCGGACCATGTCCGTCAACAATCCCCAAAAGACGCTTGGCAATCTGAGCAAACGCCTCATCCCACGAAATCGCATCGAACCCCGAGCCATCAGCTCGTCGGCACATGGGGTGCACAATGCGGTCGCGCTCGTCAAACGGCATTGCCAGGCGATGCCGCCCGCGGGCACACAGGGCTCGCGCCGCGCACGGATGCCCTGGCACCGGCAACTTAGCCACCACACGCCCATCCTCAACGCGTGCCGCAAAGGCGCAATCGGCATAGCATCCCCCGCATGTGGTCACCACGGCGCGACCGTCACGCTTCGCAGCAGATGCCATCTCGATTACCCCTTTCATCAGCCAAACACAACAGGCCAAAAGCCCGACAACGAGCCCCAGACCCAAAAAGCCTCCCGCACGGCAACGCCCCGCGGGAGGCCCAACGTCAAACAGACGGCACCTTACGCCTCGGACTTCTTGGCGTAGATAAACCAGTAGCCGAGCGCGACCAGAACCGCGCCGCCCACGATGTTGCCCAGCGTGGCGGCGGACAGGTTAAACGCAATGCCCGCGGCGTTGAGCGCATCGGCGCCGGCGACGTCGGCACCGTAGCCGCACGCATGCATCACGGCGCCCATGGGCAAAAAGTACATGTTGGCGACGCAGTGCTCAAAACCGCAGGCCACAAAGGCGGCGATGGGCAGCAGAATGCCCACAACCTTATCGACCACGGTCTTGCCGGCTGTACCGATCCACACGGCCAGGCACACAAAGATGTTGCACAGGATGCCGCGGAAGAAGATCGTCACCCATTCGATCGTCACCTTGCCGGCGGCGACGCTCACCATGGAATTGGCGACCGCCTCGCCGTTGAGCTTGTAAATGCCGGCCATGTACACCAAAAAGACGATGAACAGGGCACCGGCAAAGTTACCAAGCCACACGACGAGCCATGCCTTAAGCATCTGAGCCAGAGTGATCTTTTTGCTCTTGAGCGCGCAGACCATAAGCGAGTTGCCGGTGAACAGCTCGGCGCCGCATACCAGCACGAGCACCAGGCCCAGGCAAAAGCACAGGCCGCCCACGACGCGCTGGGCGCCCCAGCCCAGCGTGCCATCGCTCAAGAACACGGTAAAGAACAGGCCACCGAAGGCAATAAACGCACCGGCGAACATTGCCAACAGAAAGGCTTTTGCGACCGGCAGGTTGGCCTTGGTCACGCCGGCGGCCTCGGTCTTGGCCTCGATCGCGGCGGGCGCCAGGCAATCGGGAGCGGGGTACTCCGCCTTGGAATCTGCCATGTCAATCACTTCTTTCCTAATCAGCAGGGACAAGCGCACCTATTGCTCTTGTCCAAAGCGGACAAAGTGGGAAAAGTCGTTAGCGGCCACAGCGTCGTACACGGCGTCGACGGCCTCAAAGACCTCCGGGGACATGGGGTTGTAAAACTCCGTATCGCCCGGCTGAATCCCAACGAAGACGATATCATCGCACGATTGCTCGATTTCCTCGATCAGAATCGACAAAGGAAGCGAATGCGTGGTGAACATCGACTTGCGGGCCACATCACGCTTGTCGAGCAGGCGGATAGACCCGACGGGCAGCGCCATGTCGGCAGCATCGACCAAGACCAGGCGAGGCGGACGCTCGCGCTTGACCTCAATGATGTCGTCCTCGGGCGTCTGACCGCCATCGATGGTGTACCAACCGGCGATGGGCGCGTCCTCCATCTTTTTGGAGAGCACGGGGCCGGCGGCATCGTCGGCACGCAGCACGCTTCCCGCCGTGAGCACGATACCCGCAAACGGGGCGCCGTTCACACGACCATCCACAACGCGACCCATTACTGCAACCTCCCCGTCAGATACACGCCCGACACATCGCGCACGCGCTCCACCAGATCGCGAAACTTCATTAAGAACGCGACCTGCTGGGCATGCAGGCCAAAGTCGTTATCGAACACCGAGATGCCGGCCTTGGCCGAGCCGCGAAAAC
>CABSZR010000304.1 GCA_902482185.1 uncultured Collinsella sp.
GCCCTGGCCTCCGTGGGCCTCTACACCGGCACCGAGGGCGACGACGGCGAGTATGCTCCCGAGATCGCCGACAAGGTCGCACTGGCCGACAAAGTTGGTACCGCCGCCGCCTATGTGTCCACAGGCGACTGCGTGGCTGGTTTTGTCTACAGCTCCGATATCTTCCGCTACGACGGCATCGAGGAGGCCTTCGTGTGCCCCGAGGATTCGCACAAGCCCATCGTGTATCCGGGTGCTGTTGCCGAGAGCTCCGAGCACGCCGACGAGGCCAAGGCGTTCATCGACTTCTGCCTGACCAACAAGAAAGCCCAGAAGATTTGGGCCAAGTACGGCTTTGAGCTTTCCGCGTAGTGCGGCTTGGCGCGATAATTCCATCGTTTTGTGTTTCACTTCGTCCTTGTATTCGCTTGGAGCTTTTCGTGCTTAATAGATTCCGCATGCTTGTCGCCTGTGCTTTGACCTTCGCGCTTTGCTGGGTGCCGGGATTTGCGTTTGCCGGGGACGCTGAGCACGGGGCCCAGGTTGCTGCGACCGCTCATGGGCTTTCCTATGGGATCGAAGGTTTTGAGCGGTTGGCCAAGGGGACCGCTCGTGACATGGAGGGCCAGCCTGAGGGCTACCGGTTTCCCGTTGACGAGGACGTGGACCTTGTAGTGGCGCCTGCTGCCGATCGCGTTGTGGTGTGGATATCGCCCAAGGCGGTCGAGAAGTATGGGTTGGATCCGCAGGACAACGAGTGCGTATCGGGTCTCAAGGCCCTCGTCTGTGAGCTTGACAGCGCAAACTGCATGGGAGGTGCGCAGCTGGGGGACGTGGATCTTCCTTGGTATGTTACGGCGGAAACAACGTTTGATGCCGGCGGGTATACCTATAGCTTTGACGAGCGCGGTGCGGATGGGGACCGCTATGTGGTGATTGCATCAGCCTCGGGTGATGCCAAGGGCGGCGCGCGTTGGCTTGATAGCGCTCAAATGGTAGAGGCATCGTCTGTCGTGTTGCGGGATGAGCAGGGCCCCTTGACCTCCTTGGCCTCCTTTTTGGGCGACATCGACTATCGTCCGTTTTGGGTGTCTATCAAAACGAGCGGCCTCGCCCTGCTGATCTCCTTTGCGCTGGGCCTGTTTGCCGCATGGAAGACCATGGGTACTACGAGCCGTATCAAGGGCCTGCTCGACTCGGTCTTTACCATCCCTATGGTGCTGCCGCCCACGGTCTGCGGCTTTCTGCTCCTCATGCTGTTTGGTCGATCGACCGGGGTCGGTCGGTGGCTTATCGCGCATGGCATCTCGATCGTCTTTACCTGGCCCGCGGCGGTGATATCTGCCGTGGTGGTGTCGTTTCCCCTGGTCTACCGCACGGCGCTCGGTGCCTTTGAGAGCCTCGACATGCAGATGCTCGACGCCGCGCGAACTCTGGGATGGTCCGAGCGTCGCATCTTTACCAAGCTTATGATGCCGCTTGGCTGGCCCTCGATTGCCGCCGGCACGGTGCTCGCCTTTGCCCGCGCGATGGGCGAGTTTGGCTGCACCCTGTTCTTTGCGGGCAACTACGCCGGCATTACCCAGACCATCCCCATTGCCATCTACTTTGAGTGGATGGGCGGCAACACGTCGGTGGCGCTCTTTTGGGTTGTCGTCGTGATCGCCTTTAGCTTCTTGGTCATCCTGTTTATCAACATGTACACGGCGCACTCGCAAAAGTATCGCGAGCGGGGCCTTTCCCGCGCGGAGCGCAAGCAGGCCAAAGATCTCGCCGGACAGGGCGATTCGCTCGACCCAGTCGGCGGCGATGCGCTGCGCATCGATCGCGAGGCGTTGGCCGAGCTTATGCGCGATGACACGGTCGCAAAGGGAGGTCGATAGGCCATGTCGCTCGTTCTGGATATAAAAAAGCACTATCCCGGGTTTATGCTCGACATGCAGCTTGAGGCCGGCGAGGAGCGCGTGGCGTTGCTCGGTGCCTCGGGTTGCGGCAAGAGCTGCACCTTGCGCTGCATTGCCGGTGTGGAGACGCCCGACGAGGGCAAGATCGTCGTCAACGGCGTGACCTTTTTTGACTCGGCGGCGGGCATCAACCTGTCGCCACAGGCGCGCAAATGCGCCCTGCTGTTCCAAAACTATCAGCTGTTTCCTAAC
>CABSZR010000305.1 GCA_902482185.1 uncultured Collinsella sp.
CGCGAAGTTTTACCCCCGATTGGGCAGCGAGCTGTTTTTGCGTTAGTCCGGCAGCCTTTCGTGCCGCCTTGAGGCCCTTTTTGTCTGCCTGGGCGTTGTTCCATTTTTCGATGACAATCTGGGCGAATTTATCTTCGGAGGCCTCGTGGAGCGGATGATACGAGCCGATGATCCAATCGAGCGAGGCGACTTCGAGTAACTCATTAAAGCCCAAGCCGCACATCCATTGTGTATAGGCCAAAACCCAGCCGCCCAATACTGAGGCGAACGGTCGAACGGATAGGTCTCCCTGCATTCGACGGGGGTCAGTCCCGCATGGGCGATAATATCGCGCGCGAGCTCGTCGCCCGCCATGCCGCAGACGACGCGAGACATACCGCGCTCAAACTGTTTCATCTCAAAAGCGTTCGACAGGATCGCCGTCAACTCGGCTGGAGTCAGCCCTTGGTCACAGAGGGCAAAATCGACCGCCTCGCCCAGCGTTCTCATGGCATCCTCGAGATACATCTCACTGTAGGCGTGGGTCATCGCCCGTCATCTCCTCTCGAATGATATCGACGATACGGATTCCCTCAAATGGATTCTCGGCAAGTAGCTTCCGATACTGCACCCTTGCCGCTTCATCTCGCTCCTTGGCCAATGGACCATACAGAGCTTGCGGCGCACGTTCAAATCCCGCAAAACGAATGCTCTTAAACGCACGCTCGCTTTTGAGCACAATCTGCTCTCCCAAGTTGCCGAGCCTCATAGATCGACCAAGCTGATCGACGCTAATCGTATTGTCCACAAAAGCTCTGGCATAGGATGGCCAGCAAATAGACGAGGGCGCACCAACATCAGTCGATACGCCCCACATCAGAAGATATGTTTTTCTAGTCTTAAGCACAGGCCGCTTGATGCAATGCCAAGAACACCGCTACACCAATACAAACGATACCTAATGCAAGAGGCAACCTCGCCTTCTTTTCTTTGTCCTTAACAAGGAAGGCCTCGATTGCGGACGCTAGGACCAGAAAACCGCCAATAATCAGCAGGTCGAGTGCAACAAAGTTGACGGTTGTTATGTTGGAGGACAGACCTCCGGCGTTGACGTTTACGAGCGTAAAGATTGCAGCGAAAATGGCGAAGAGGGCCAGGATGTTGCCATAGATACGGGACTCGATATTGATGATTTCTTCCTTCTTGTCCTCGACCTTTTTAAGTTCCCCGGCATAGACGTCGGAATAATCTGCAAGTCCGTTAAAGTTAAGCTCATCAGAGAAAGTGCCGTGGTAAGGATGGGCCACCATGCCATCAACGCGCTGGAATGCAACCTGCGCTATACCCTTTGACTTATCGAGCGCAATAGTGTTGCCGCTTACGTTTGTAACACGGTAAAACAGCCGTGTTCCATGTCCGGGGAAATATAGCGGCGCATCCAAAGAAAGCCCCTGGCGAATGCGCGAATTGCGCAGAAGTACGCTAGCAGTCAAATCGTTTGGCAACGCAACACATTCAACGCAAGAGACGAATGTCGAATCCCCAGGACCGAGTTCGACCTCGGACTGCTTGTTCTCGTTAATGTAGAAGCCGTCGGTGCGCAAGTCATACGTAACCTGTCCGATATTCGAAGCATCGGCATGGAGCAGAACCTCGCTGTCGATCAGCTCCTGAATCTTAGTATCGCTCAAGTACATATGAACCACTTCCCTAGGGCTCCGAGTATAGCACCAAGGTATGGCACGGTGGTTACCCCCAAAGGGGGTACAGAGAAGTAATAAGAAAGCGTTGCCCTTAAAGCTCCTACAGAGCTCTTGTATCGCAGCCAGGTGCGTCGCGCCGCATCAGCAGCGATATGCGGCGCTCAGAAGCACTGTCCCCAGCAGGAATAGCGTTAAGGAGGCAGCTATCCAGTAGCCGTCGCCGGTCTTGGGAAGCGCCGGTGTTGTTGCCATGGTGGATTTGGGCTTGGTCGTCTTGCTGACCGTGGTCTTGGTGACCGTTGTCTTGGGAGTCGTAGCTGCCGGTTTCACCGCAGGATCCGTTGTCGGCCCCGCACCGGGTTGCCCCGCAGCAGGGTCGGCGCCACCAGTAGGCTCGCCCGTACCATCCCCCGGCACC
>CABSZR010000306.1 GCA_902482185.1 uncultured Collinsella sp.
TCGGTCGTAAAGGGAATCTTTTTGAACTCCGGCTCGATGGCGCCGCTGTCACGGATGAAGGCCAGGTCAATGTCCTCGTGCAGGAGCATGCGCTTGAGTGTGTCGCCCTCGCCTTCGATGAGCTCGACAGAATATGAGGGGTTCGCCTGCTGAAAATCGATGACGGCGTCCGTAATCCCATAAGGGGCCATAATGGGGATAGAACCTACGGTGAGGTGCTCGAGCGGCTCACCTGCACCTATTTGAATGGCGGCAAGATAGCGATGCTGAAGCGTCGCAATTTTTTGCGCATAGGGGAGGAGCGCTTCACCTTGCGCGGTGAGTGTTACGTGGCGCTGGCTTCGATCGATGAGCTTGCAGCCGAGTTCGTGCTCCATTGCCATGATGTGCTTGGAGAGGGTTGATTGCGACATGAAAAGCAGTTCCGCCGCATCAAGAAACGTGCGTGACTGCGCTAAGATGGCGAATTCGCCAAAGCGGCTGATATCCATAGGGAGGCCTCCGGTACCCTCATTTTGGCGGGTGGCCTAAACCACGACGCCGTTGCAGTGGTCGATTTCGTGCTGGATGATCTCGGCGGTGTAGCCCGAGAAGTTTTTGATGCGGTGGACAAAGTTCTCATCCAAATACTCAACCTTAATGCGGCGATAGCGGGTGCATGGACGCTCGCCGATCAGCGAGAGACATCCTTCGCTCGTCTGATAGGCATTGACCTGCTCAAGAATTTGAGGGTTGTACATCAGGAGCGTCCTGTTGCCGTCCTTTACGCAGATGATGCGTTTGCGCACGCCGATCATGTTGGCGGCGAGGCCCACGCACTCGCGCTCATGCTCGTGGAGTGTATCCAGGAGATCCTGCCCGGTTGCGGCATCGTCGGGTCCCGCGTCTTCGGAAGGCAGACGCAAAAAGAACTCGGATTTCATGATGGGCTTAATCATGGCGGGCTCCTCATGTCTTATGCTTTCGTGGACTTTTAATAATAGCGCGGAAGGAAAGCTGTGCGTCCGCGTTACAATCTTTCGATGTTGGACCATGTTGCCAGATTCGTCGTGTACGGCGTCTGGCGTAAGTCTAGGGCTCATTTTTCGCCCTGGACTGTTCCTCTGGGGCGATGCGACTGTCGTTCCAAGAGGAAGGAAATGCATGGGGAGCAAATCTCAGCAACAAGTTCAAGTAACGCCATCGGCCACTGCGGCGATTCTCGTCGTTATGTATATTGCAGCCTTTGTTGCCGCGTTTAACGAGAACATCATTAATGTGGCGTTGCACGACATTATGGCGGCCTTTTCGGTGAGTGCCACCACGGCGCAGTGGCTCGTTTCGGGCTACATGATCGTGACGTCGATTTTTACGGCCATCATGGCCTTCCTGTCCGGCCGTTTCTCGACGCGCAAACTGCTGTTTTTCGCATGCGGATGCATGGTCGCCGGCGAAGTCCTGTGCCTGTTCGCTCCGTCGTTTAGCGTTTTGCTGCCAAGTCGTATTTTGCAGGCTGCGGGATCGGGCATCTTGTTCCCGCTCATGATGAACGTGGTGCTGTCTTGCGCCCCGCGCGAGAAGCTCGGTCTGTATCTGAGCCTGGGCGGTGCCTGCATTACGCTGGGGCCGGCGTTTGGACCTGTGATCAGCGGTCTTATGTGCACGTTGTTTGGCTGGAGGGCGGTGTTCGTAGTGCCGCTGGTGAGCGGCATTGTGGTCGCTGCGGCGGGCGTAAAGCTTGTTCAGAATGTCGGAGAGCGCTCGAACGCCACGCTTGATATTCTGTCGGTTGTTTTGCTCGCTGCCGGCATTACGGCATTTGTGTATTCCGTAGGCGAGTTCTCGACCAATCTGATTGCCGGTATCGCGGCGCTTTTCGCCGCCATTGTGCTGCTCGGCCTGTTTGCGGCCCGCCAGCTCAAGCTCGAGCATCCGGTGCTTAACGTGCGTCCCATGGCGAGCGTTCGTTTTTGGCCTGCGTGCTTGCTTGTGGTGGTGTCGATGATGACGACGTTCTCGATGAGCGTTTTGTTGCCGCTCTATTTTGAGGGCGCATACGGCATGACCGCGCTTGTTGCGGGCCTGCTCATTTTGCCGGCAATTGCCTGCAACGCTG
>CABSZR010000307.1 GCA_902482185.1 uncultured Collinsella sp.
GGGATAGTGCTCGCGCAGCTCGCGTAGGACCTGGGGCGTGTTCTTGCCGGCGGCGATGTTGAGAATCTTGGCTCCGGCGCGCACCTTGGCGTGAGCATCGTCGTTGCAGCGAACGACCGTGGCGATGACGGGGATGTCGGCGATGTTGGTGATGTGCTCGACCATCTCGGCAGTGGCGGGGGAGTTGACCACGCAGCCCGCCGCGCCCTGCATCTCGGAGACGGCTGCCATCTGCACGGAGCGCTTACCGGTCGTAGTTCCGCCGCCCACGCCTACAAAGACCGGGCACTCGGCGACGGTCAGCAGCGCTTGCGTAATGGCGGGCTGCGGCGTGAAAGGGTAGACCGCAAAAACGGCATCGGCGTTGGAGTTGCGGATAACCGCGACATCGGTGGTGTAAATGAGCGACTTGATGCGGCGGCCGAAGAGCGTGAAGCCGCTGGCCTCCTCGATCTCGTCGGGCATGCGAAGGGCAGCCTTGCGCAGACGTCCGTCGATGGGCAGGGGCTCCATGGGGAGCAGTCCGTTGGGGGTCACGGCTACCTGGGGCTCGGTGAACTCGTCTGCGAGCTCGACCTCGGAGAAATCGACCGAGGCGACGATGTCCTCGTGAACCTCGGCGGGCACATCGATGGGAGCTTGGTCGTTTGCCGCGGCAGGCGTGTCGAAGGAGCTGGTGCCGACGAAGGCGTCGACGCGCTCATTTAGATCGTTGAGGGTATCCATGGAGGCTCGATTCTATGTGATAACGGCCGGCGCTATGCAGCCGGAAATGCGAATGCTAAATCGTTTGACGAGTTGATTTTTCCCCGCCGCGCCATCCGTTAGACCGAAGGGCCGGCGAACGTGAAGGAGCTGTGGTGGCGGGTATCGAGGTGCTATCTTGAAAGTCCCGTTTAAAAGAGAGGTGACGCGGTATGGAATTGACAGCAATGTTTGGCTCGATTGGCCTGTGTGTGGGCGCAATCGTTGCCGCCGCGGTCATCTACTTTGTGGTCACGGCCATTAAGGGCAAAAGGGCCGAACGCAAAGAGCGCGCAATGCTTAAACAGCATCGCGACCAGCAGGGCAAACGCGCACAGAGATAGCTTGTTGAGTTTTGGATCCGTGCGCTAGCTGCGTTTTCGGACCAGGGCGATGTAGAAGCCCTCAAAGTCGCGGCTGGGCGGGATGGTGAGCGTGCCGGGCATGCCGTTGGTGATGGCCGAAACCTGACCCGCGGCGATTGCCTCGGTGAGAGCGTTGGACTCGATGCGTGGCTCCTCACCAGCTTCCTGGGCGCGGCGTGCTTCGCTTTCACTCGGCGTGCCGTCGAGGGGGATAAGCTCGCAGTCCATATGCTTGTCGAGGGCCTCTTGCAGGGCGTCCTCGTTTTCCTGCGGCAAGATCGAACAGGTCGAATAGACGAGCGTGCCGCCCGGTTTGAGGGCACCCATGGCGCGGTCCAGAAGTGCTCGCTGCGATCGGGCGCACTTGCTCAGCAACTGCTCGGTGAGGCCGCGCAGGCTTTTCTCGTTGCCGCTGATGACGGTGCCCGTGCCGGTGCAGGGGGCGTCGAGCAGGATACGGTCAAAGCGGAAGAACTCGTCGAGCTCGCGTGCGTCAATGCGCATGACGGGCACGTTTTTGGCGCCCTGGCGGCCCAAGTTTGCCTCGAGCTTTTCGGCGCGGGGAATGCTCATCTCACAGGCGGTGAGGTGTGCCTGGCCCTGGGTGAGGGCGGCGATCTGCGTCGTCTTGCCACCGGGGGCCGCGCACATGTCCAGGATGTCCTCGCCGGCCTGAGCGCCCAACACCAAAGGCGGCATCATGGACGACAGGCTCTGCAGGTAGATTTTGCCGCCACGGTAGATGTCGAGGTCCCACAGGTCGGAAACCTGGGCCTCGGGCAGGATAAAGGCGTCTGGGTACCAAGCGACGGGGTTGTGGGCGATGCCGGCGGCACCGAGCGCCGCAGCGATGTCCTCGGCGGTCGCCTTGAGCGTGTTGGCGCGCAGCGTGACCGGGCGTGTGGCCGCGGCGCCGAAGCCCTCGATCATGAGCTCGGCATCGGCGGGCGCATAGGCGCCGGCGACCGTGTCGACCA
>CABSZR010000308.1 GCA_902482185.1 uncultured Collinsella sp.
TAGCTTGTTACAAAACTGCCTGGTCGCCAAAGTTCCAAAAGCCTACTCACTTAGGTTGCAGAGTGCTCCCATTAGCTGCGATTCCAAGGTAGTTAGCGCTTTTGAACTCAAATCGTCATACTGAACAAGAATTTGACTTGAGTTTTCAGGGACAAATGCACCATCGGCACACCAATAACAGTCACTGATATCGATAAACGGAATACCCGAACGCGTGAGAGCCCGCGCAAAAGAGCTTCCACCCGTTCCGCGCTCCGCAACAACAGTGCAGTAAAGGCCCGCGTCCGCATGCTCGATCGAGACCTCCCCTGCCGGAAATGCCTTCCGTACAAGCGACGTCAGGCCATCACGCGCCTCACGAGCACGAACGCGCACGCGGTTCACATGTCGCTCGTAATCACCCGATTCCAGCAAACGAGCCAAAGCGACCTGGTCAACAGAACTCACCGACGAGGCGTAAAAACCAAGGTTGCGCCTAAACCGCTCCATTAGCTCATCGGGCAGCACCATGTACGCTAGACGCAACGCCGATGACAGGCTCTTCGAAAACGTGTTGGTGTAGATAACCGACTGGGAGGCATCGATCGACGCGAGCGCAGGAATTGGCTTGCCGGCAAGGCGAAACTCACAATCAAAGTCATCTTCGATGAGGTACCGACCTGGTCGCTCGGCGGCCCAGCTCAGCAGCGCATAGCGACGCGCAATGCTCGTCACAAGACCGGTGGGATACTGATGGGACGGCATAAGGTGAAGGACATCGGTCCCAGTTTTCTGCAGAGCGCTCAGGTCCACGCCGTCGTCATCCAACGGGATATGTCGAACTTCGCAGCCCATAGCCTGATAGATGCGCGTCAGGCGTAAATAGCCCGGATCCTCAACGGCATACACCTTGTCGGCTCCAAGCAGCTGAACCAACATGGTATCGAGCAGCTGGGCGCCCGCGCCGATAACAATGTTGTTGGGGTCGACATTCATACCCCTTGTCCCGCGCAAATGGCGAGCAATTGCGCGTCGTAGCCGAGCGGTGCCCTGTGCCGGTGCGGGCGAAAAGATCTCGCGCTCGTCTTCGGATGCCAGCGTCGCCCGCAGCGCGCTTTGCCAAAGCCGCGCCGCCTCCAAAGCGGAAGGAGAAAGCGCATCGAATCGCTCGACCTGTCCGCTGGCATCATGCACGCCGGAGTCCACAGAGACGGCATCCCGGTCGATGCCCTCCGCAGCCGAAGCCAAAACCGGTGCATCCGGAAGCTTGCAAGCGTAGTAGCCACGACGCGGCATTGAGCAAATATAGCCCTCGGCAAGTAACTGGCTATATGCATTCTCGATGGTAATGACACTGATTCCCAGATGACTGGCAAAGGCGCGCTTAGACGGAAGATGCTCCCCCGCCGCAATGCGTCCAGCTACGATATCATCTCGAATTTGCTGGTAAACATACTCATAGAGCGATGCTTCGCCGCGTTTTTCCAAATTGTAGTCAAGCATGAGCCTATCACCTGATCTTATTAAGCCATTCAATCTGGTATTAGTCTGACCTTGTTATTATCTTGAAAACTGAGTATTTCGCCATACCCAGCTCCCCGATAGGATGTTCCGTCAAGCAATGCACATGCCAACCAAGGGAGCAACCATGGCAGAACAGACCAGCAAGGCCGATCGCGTCAAACTCAATCGCGAGCTCGCGCAGATGCTCAAGGGCGGCGTCATCATGGACGTCACCACGCCCGAGCAGGCACGCATCGCCGAAGAGGCAGGCGCCTGCGCCGTCATGGCACTCGAGCGCATTCCGGCCGACATCCGCGCCGCAGGCGGCGTCTCGCGCATGAGCGACCCCAAGATGATCAAGGGCATCCAAGAGGCCGTCTCCATCCCTGTTATGGCCAAGTGCCGCATCGGTCACATTGTCGAGGCGCAGGTCCTGCAGGCCATCGATATCGACTACATCGACGAGTCCGAGGTCCTGACCCCCGCCGATTACAGCCACCACATTGACAAGTGGAACTTCACCGTTCCCTTCGTCTGCGGTGCGACCAACCTCGGTGAGGCGCTCCGCCGCATCAACGAGGGCGCGGCCATGATC
>CABSZR010000309.1 GCA_902482185.1 uncultured Collinsella sp.
ACTCGACGGCCTGGTCGTTGCCGTCGACTGCGGCCATGGCGCTTCTTGCCAGACCACGCCCGCCGCGCTGCAGCGCCTGGGCGCCACGGTCCATGCCATCAACACCGATTATTGCGGCACCGACATCAATGTCGAGTGTGGCTCTACGCACCTCGAGCCCCTGCGCGAGCTCGTGCTGCGCACCCATGCTGACATTGGTCTGGCCCACGACGGCGACGCCGACCGCGTGCTGTTCGTGGACAGCGAGGGCAACGAGATCGACGGTGACTACATCCTGGCTATCTGCGGTTCCGACCTCGCCGCTCGTGGCAAGCTCGCCAACTCCGA
The DNA here is from genome assembly GCA_902482185.1 of uncultured Collinsella sp. Taxonomy (GTDB): domain Bacteria; phylum Actinomycetota; class Coriobacteriia; order Coriobacteriales; family Coriobacteriaceae; genus Collinsella. The sequence continues at coordinate 328 of CABSZR010000309.1, forward strand.
GATCGTTTCGACCGTCATGTGCAACCTGGGCTTCTCCATCGCTATGAAGGAGCAGGGCTTCGAGATGGTTCAGACCGCCGTGGGCGACCGCTACGTTCTGGAGCGCATGCTCGCGGATGGCGCCGTCATCGGCGGTGAACAGTCCGGCCACATCATCTTCCTGGAGCATAACACCACCGGTGACGGCCTGGTGACGGCTCTGCAGCTGCTGGCCGTGCTCAAGCGCACCGGTCGTACCCTCACCGACCTTGCCGGCATCATGAAGAAGTACCCGCAGGTACTCGTCAACGTGCATTCCGACAACAAGGCCGGTCTGGACGATTGCCAGCCTATCTGGGATGCCGTCGCTGCTGCCGAGAAGGAGCTTGACGGTCGCGGCCGCATTCTGGTGCGCCCGAGCGGTACCGAGCCGCTGGTCCGCGTGATGGCCGAGGCCGAGACGCACGAGCTGACCCAGCGCGTTGTCGACGACATCGTCGAGGTTGTCAAGCGCGAACTTCCCTAATGGTCAAAAACCGGTGCCAAGTGGTAAACTGTTAAGGTTATTTTGATTGATTGGTATGTCCGAGGGGGAGCATGTTCACTAAAGTCCTGAGGTCTTTTGGTATGCGTGGTCGAGTCCTTACGCTGGATGCTCCCATCTCGGGCGACGTCATTCCGTTGTCCGAGGTCAAAGACCAGACGTTTGCTACCGGCCTTTTGGGCCAGGGCGTGGCGATTCAGCCTACCGGCACGCGTGTGATTGCGCCGGCAGACGCCAAGGTCGAGGCCATTTTTCCCACGGGACACGCTGTTGCGCTTAACACGGTCGATGGTCTGGACGTGCTCATCCACGTTGGTTTGGACACTGTTCAGCTCGAGGGCAAGCACTTTACCGTACATGCGCAAGTGGGTGACATCGTCCATAAGGGCGATGTACTCATTGAGTTCGATCGCGAGGCAATTGCTGCCGAGGGCTACGATGTGACGGTTCCCATCTTGGTGTGCAACTCCGTTGAGTTCTCGAGCATCAAGGGCTCCGTTGGCGAGCATGTCGAGGAGATGGACCAGCTCATCGTTGCTCGCGAGCGCTAGTCGCTCCGCTTGGCCTTTAGCCTACAATTCAAACACGTTTACGGAGGGCGCCCTTGAAAGAGGACGCCCTCCGTGGCAAGATGGGAAACGTCCGAGGCTAAACAGCTTCGGGTCACCGTGGACGGGCAGGGGCCTCGACGCGGCTAGACACGAGACACATACATTACGCGACCTCGCCCTGGTGGCCGCACACGTTGGTTGCGGCCGACGCGGGCCGCGGGCAAGTGCTTGTAAGGGAGCCTTGCCTCTCTTGTACGAGAAAGGACGCGTAATGAAGATCATTAAAGCTAAAGACTACGAGGATATGAGCCGCAAGGCCGCCAATATTATCTCGGCGCAGGTTATCCTCAAGCCCGACTGCGTGCTGGGCCTTGCCACCGGCTCCACCCCGATCGGTGCCTACAAGCAGCTCGCTGCTTGGTACAAGAAGGGCGACGTCGACTTTGCCGAGGTCAGCACCTACAACCTGGATGAGTATCGCGGCCTTTCGCATGACGATCCCCAGAGCTATCACTACTTCATGCGTGAGAACTTCTTCGATCACATCAACATTGACCTGAACAACACGCATGTGCCCGACGGTTCCAACCCCGATGCCGCCGCTGCCTGCTCTGAGTACGACAAGATCGTCGCCGCCGCCGGTTACCCGGATCTGCAGCTGCTCGGTATTGGCA
>CABSZR010000310.1 GCA_902482185.1 uncultured Collinsella sp.
CTCATGGCCAATACCGGTCACCACGGGCACAGGACAAGCCGCCACCGCGCGGGCAAGCTCCTCGTCATTAAAGGTCATGAGGTCCTCAAAGGAGCCGCCGCCGCGCACCAACAAAATACAGTCGGGCGCCGGCGTAATGGAAGCGGCGCGGCGCAGGCCCTCAATGAGCTCTGTCGGCGCACCCTCGCCTTGTACCTTGACACCCACGCAGACGAGCTCGACGAGCGGGTTGCGACGACGCAATGTGCGCTTGACGTCGTCGATTACGGCACCCGAAAGCGAGGTGACGACCGCCACGCGGGAGCAGAACACCGGGATGCGGCGCTTGCGCGCTTCGTCCATCAGACCCTCACGGCGTAGCTTTTCGGCCAGTTGCGCCACTTGTTGACGCAGCAGACCCTCCCCCGCCAGCGAGAATGAGCGAGCGACAAAGCTCATACGACCCGTGGGCTTGTAAAGGTTGAAGCTGCCCTTAAAGCTCACCTGCATGCCGTCGCGCAGATCGAAGGTGCGCTTGAGATAGGCGCCCTTCCAGATAATGCAGTCGACGGCGGCCGAGTCGTCCTTGATCTGGAAGTAGCGGTGACCGCTTCGGGCGTTAGGACCACGAAAACCCGTGACCTCGCCCAAGACGCTCAGCTGCGGAATGGCATCGAGCGCACCGGCGGCGATCTCCACCGCCTGGCTCACGCTGAGCTCCTTGCGCTCTTGCTCGTCCGAACCGTCGAACTCGGCGGAAACGGCATTACCGGTTAGGTTCCAGCCTGCCACGCAGCCTCCTTTCGTTATCGAGCACAGAGGCTCCGGCCCCGTGCGAAATTAAGTCCAACACATAGTACAGCGCCGCGAGGACACGAATCCCCGCGGCGCCTGCCTGTCCCATTTGTTATCGGTTGGAGTTTCTGTTGTAGCGAGCCATAAGGTAGAGCAACTGAATGATCGAAGTGAGCGCTGCAGCCACATAGGTAAGCGCGGCTGCCGTCAGTACCTTCTTGGCGCCGTTGACCTGCTTGGAGCTCATGCCCGACTGCTCGATGTACGCCACAGCACGTCGGCTGGCGTCAATCTCGACAGGCAACGTAACGAGTTGGAACAGCACACTAAACGAGAAGAAGATCAACGCGAGGGTCGTGAGCCCGGCAATGTTCATAAACAGGCCCAAGAGTAACACGATGGTCCAGGTGTTCTGGGTAAAGTTGACGACCGGCACGAGGGCGGTACGCACTTTCATCATGGCATAGCCGCTTTGACGCTGGGCGGCATGGCCCGCCTCGTGGCAGGCGACGGCAACGCTTGCGACCGAACCGCCCGAACGGTTGGCATCCGACAGATACAGGTTGTTGTCCTGCGGGTTGTAATGGTCGGTGAGCTCGCCAGCGACACCCTTGATACCCACGGCGCTACAACCGTTGGCATCGAGCATGCGGCGAGCGACTGTGGCACCCGTATCGCCGTCCGAGCGAACCTTGGACCAGGTTTTGTACGTCGAGTTGATATAGTTCTGTGCGGCAAGGCCAAGCACCGTGCAGACAAGAACAACCAGCAGGTACAGCGGGTCGATGCCAAAGCCGTATCCATAGTAATAAGGCATGCGAATTCCTCCGAGTCGAGTTACACGTTGGAGGCATTTTACCCACTCAACCGGCTAGGCTTCCCTACAGGAGCTCGATTTTGCCGTCCTTCACCGTCAACCCCATATTGCCGGAAAGCAGATCGTCCAGGCGCGAGCCCACAAGCTCAAAGCGCCAACCTTCGCGCAGGCGGCTTTGCTCGGGATGCTCAATGTAGTCGGCCAGGTCATCGCGCGAGGCAATGACCGAGGTCGCAACGCCTGAGCGCTCGGCAACCAGGCGGATAAGCGCATACATAAGGTCAGTCACGCTCTCCAGCTCCGGCGAAATCTGACGATGTCCGCGCACCAAGAGCGGCAGGCGATCGTGCGGACAGCTCGCACCGCGCTTGATGGCCATGAGCGCACCGTCCACGTCGCGCTCCCCCAATTGATCGGTACCGCGAATGCTACGGAACTCCTCAACGCGCACGGGATTGCGCTTAACGAGCGCTAGC
>CABSZR010000311.1 GCA_902482185.1 uncultured Collinsella sp.
CTTGGGATATTCAACAAACAATACGGTCATGGGAATCCTCCGAATGTAGATCGGCCAACGCAGGTACACACCATACGAGGCGCCTTCGCATGATGAGGCAATTGTAGCCCACGGGTCACACGCTAAACGAACCGTACCCCGAATCCGCGCTTGATAAACAGCAGCAGTTCCATTGCCTCGGGCGTGATATGGCCCGCAACGTTCATGCGCTCGTCACCGGGAAGATCGACCCGCGCAATCTCAAGCTCGCCTTCGTAGCGCCCATATCCGCTATTGCTCACAGCGATCGACCCCGCCTTTCGCGGCAGGCCGGCTCCGGCATCCGTCGGCACGGAATCCGGCTTAAGCTTCGTACGTGACTCCTGAGACCTAAAGATGAGGACACTCGAGTCGGGCCGGTCGTGATGAATCTGCCCGCGCACATAGGCATAACCGGGCTCAAGCTCGCATTGCAGGTCCACGTATCCGGCGGAAACTTGAGCAAACTGCGCCCAGCCCGCATCGGAAAGATCGGGGTCGCCGACCAACACAATGTCGCAATCGGCGCCATGTGCAAGCTCAAGCATATTGAGAGCAACCTTTGACGCGCGACCGCGCTGCGCCTCGACCGTCGGCAGTCCCTCGAATACCGGCCCGCGAACGTTAGCATCACCCGGCACAAAAGCCATGATTTCGAATCCAAGCGCCGCAAGACGAAGATTCGTCCGAGCAACATCTTCAAGAGCTAAACCGGTATAAGGCTTGGGGTAAAAATTGTGGCAGGCGGCAAAACGAGTCACATCGGCGCCGGCTTCACGCCACGATGCGATTTCATCAGAACTCACCGTCGATGCATTGACCACAATGCGAAATACACCGGACAGCTCCGCGACCCGCTGGGCGCTAAAGCCATAGTCCAAACGAAGGTATTCCAACCCCAGATCGCGCAGGTCCTCGATACGCTCAAGCCCGAGCAAATCGCACGTACGCGGCCCCACATCGGCAATGAGCGCAATGCCGCGGGCGGAAAGCAGCGACAGCACATGACGGACCTTATCGGCATACGCCGCTCCCCCATCCTCGGGAATATGCAGCGAGGTGAACGCATAGCGCGCACCCGCCGCGGCACCACGCTCAATCGTCCGCTCAATATCCTGCAGAGGGCTGGAAAGATAAATCGAAATACCCGTTTTCACGCTTCAACGCTCCTTTAAAAAAGGCCGGCGGAGCAGTTAGCCCCGCCGGCACAACCATAGCATCAAGAAATCTGCCGCGCACCGCGAGCCCCGAGCAACACGGCTCGCGATATCAAACTACTCGCCAAAGAACTCGTTGATCTTCTGCTCGTCGACGCCAAAGAACCACGTCAGGACAAAGCCGGCGGCATAGGCAAGCAGCATAGCGGCAACGTAGCCGAGCTGCTGGCCAGGAACAACGATCAGTAGGCCAAACAGACCGGAAACGCCCTGAGAAACCGTGCCGATGTGAAGCAGCGCCGCGAGCGCGCCGCCAAATCCGGCACCCAGGCAGGCCGTCACAAACGGACGAACGAGCGGCAGCGTAACAGCATACATCAGAGGCTCGCCCACACCCAGGATTCCAACGGGAATGGACTCTGCGACGTACTTCTTGAGCTTGGCGTTCTTGGTCTTAAAGTACAGCGCCAAACCGGCACCGACCTGGCCGCCGCCAGCCATCATAAGGATGGGAAGCAGGTAATTGATACCCTTGGTAGCGCCGTCGGGATCGTTGAGCATAGCGTGGATCGGCGTGAGCGCCTGATGCAGGCCGACGGACACCAGCGGCAAGAAGCCTGCCGACAGGATATAGCCGCCCAGGACGCCCAGTTTCTCGAAGATAAAGGTCAAAACGCTAAAGATGGCAGTCGTCAGCCATGCGCCAACCGGCTGGATGACGAGCATCAGAGCAAAGGCGCCGATGATGAGCACCAGCAGCGGGGACAAGAACGTGTCGAGTGCGTTGGGCATAACCTTGCGAATCTGACGCTCCATCCAGGCAAAAAATGCACCAGCGATGAGAGCCGCGATCATGCCACCCGCCGCGGGGTTGTACTGCGC
>CABSZR010000312.1 GCA_902482185.1 uncultured Collinsella sp.
ACGCGCAAGCTCCCATGCTGCCACCAGACCAGCAGGACCGGAGCCCACCACGGCAACCGTGGGCGCGCCCTCCCCTGCCGGCTCAAAGCGGCGCGGACCGCCGTTGGCCCACTCATGGTCGCTGATCGCACGCTCGTTGTCATGGATCGTCGTGGGCTGGCCATCGACCGAGCCCAGGTTGCATGCGGCCTCGCACAGCGCCGGGCACACGCGACTCGTGAACTCGGGCATGGGCGAGGTGAGTGACAGGCGCTCGGCGGCCTCGTCCCAACGGCCGCGGTACACCAGCTCGTTCCACTCGGGAATCAGGTTGTGCAGCGGACAACCGCTCGGACGTGCCTTGCCAAAGCTCGCGCCCATCTGACAAAACGCCACACCGCACATCATGCAGCGGCTCGCCTGGGCGCGGCGCGCATCGTCGTCGAGCTCCACGTACAGCGGATCGAAATCGCGGCTGCGCTCCTCCACGGGGCGCAGCTCATGGGTCACGCGATCGATATCAAGAAAAGCACCGGGCTTGCCCATGGCACTTACGCCTCCTTCTTGGTCGAAGCAACAGAGCTGGCAGCCACGGACGCAGCACCCGCAGCACCGCCCGCAACATCGAAGCGAGCGACATCCGCGTCACTCGCGCGACCGGTCACAATGTCAAACGCCAGCTCCTCGGCCTGCGCATGCGTCTTGCCCGCGCCCTCGGCGGCGGCGACAATCGCCAGCACGCGCTCGTACTCGGTCGGGATGACCTTCACAAAATGCTTGCTCATCGAGTCAAAGCTGTAGAGCAGCTTAATGCCGCGCGGGCTCTGCGTCGCGTCCACGTGCTCCTGGATAAGCTTGCGGATCTGCGCCAGCTCGTCGGCCGTCGGAGCCTTGAGCTCAACGCTCTCGTGGTTCACACGGGCATCGAGCGTGCCGTACTGGTCATAGACATAGGCCACACCGCCTGTCATGCCGGCGGCGAAGTTCTGCCCGACCTCGCCCAAAATGAGCGCCAGGCCGCCCGTCATGTACTCGCAGCCATGGTTGCCGCAGCCCTCGACCACCACGGTGGCGCCGGAGTTGCGAACGCCAAAGCGCTGGCCGGCCAGGCCGTTAATGAAGCCACGGCCGCTCGTGGCGCCAAAGAACGCCACGTTGCCCACGATGATGTTCTCGTCGAACTTGTAGGTCGCACGCGGGTTGGGGCGCACGGAGACCTCGCCGCCCGAAAGGCCCTTGCCAAAGTAGTCGTTGGCGTCGCCGCACACGTTGAGCGTCACACCGCGCGGCAGGAACGCGCCAAAGCTCTGACCGGCCGAGCCATCGCAATCGATGGTGATGGAACCGGCGGGCAGGCCCTCGGGATGCGCCTTGGTCACCGCGTTGCCCAGGATGGTGCCCACGCAGCGGTTGACGTTGGCGATATCGGCGCGGAAGCGAATCGGGCGCAGGTGCGCACGGGCATCGGCCGTATAGGGCACAAACAGCGTGGAGTCGAGCGTCTTGTCGAGCTCGCTGTCCGCGGCCATCTGCGGCAGGAAGTGGCGACCGTCGGCACCCGGGATATGGGCACCGAACTCGCAGGTCGCGCTCGCCAGCACGGGCGACAGATCGAGCAGGTTTGCCTTGCGGTTGCCCGGGACCTCGATCTGGCGCAAGCACTCGGGATGGCCGACCATCTCGTCGACGGTGCGGAAGCCCAGGCTCGCCATGATCTCGCGCAGCTGCTCGGTCACAAAGAGCATAAAGTGCTCAACGTGCTCGGGCTTACCGCGGAAGCCGTGACGCAGGCGGCAGTTTTGCGTCGCGATGCCGGCCGGACAGGTATCCTGCTGGCAGTCACGCTGCATGAGGCAGCCCATGGAGATGAGCGGCATGGTCGCAAAGCCAAACTCCTCGGCACCCAGCAGGCAGGCGACGGCGACGTCGGTACCGTCCATGAGCTTGCCGTCGGCCTCGAGCACCACGCGCGAGCGCAGGCCGTTTTGCAGCAGCGTCTGCTGAGCCTCGGCAAGACCAAGCTCGAGCGGCAAACCAGCATGCCAGACGGAATCGCGCGGAGCAGCACCCGTTCCGC
>CABSZR010000313.1 GCA_902482185.1 uncultured Collinsella sp.
CCGTTGTGATGGTGCTGGCTACGCTCTCCTCGGTGCTGGTAAGCACGGCGCTCAGCTCGGACACTTCATTGGTGCCGGCAATCTTCGAATCGCCTATCGGCGCCGGACCGACAACGGCGCTAAACGCCTTACCATCGTAGGCATCGAATTCGCACTCATAGCCATCACGAGATTCGTCCATCCCAACTGGAACCTCTTTGACGTTGATCTTCTCCCCGTCATGCAAATATCGCCTGAACCCATAGGTGCCATCGTAATCGTATACACGGAGCGAAACGCCAACGCACATAACGTCAACCCAGATATCGGGCTCATATACTTTCTCGATTTTGCCGTCGCGGTATGCCCAAACTTCGGCCTTAGCGGCGGTGGCGCCATTAGCGTTGAAGAGCGGCTCATCAGAATACTCAATCAGGAGTTCGTCCTGACCATCCCCGTCAAAATCGACGAGTTTAGCGAAAGCAACGCCCTGGGCTCCATACGTAGATTGAGCAACCTCGACAGCCTCACCCTCGCCGTACTTTTTCTGATACTCGAGAATCTTATCGGTGAACAGCTCGTTTGCCGTCTTGACTGCTGCCTTGGCAGAAGCCTTGGCCTCCTTCTTGGACTGCGTGAGCTCGACGTTCTTAGGGGCGTCCGAACCTTCCTTGGTATAGTCGACCTTCATGGTGGTCGTGCTCTTCTTTTTGCCCTTGCCTGAGGTGATGGTCATCTGGTACTTCTGGTCGGGCAGCTCGCCAAAGTCCTCCATGGCAAAGCCATCCTCGCCGTCGACCTTGATGGTATAGCTCTTGCCCTTGCCGGACACCGGCGCCAGCTCGACGGTATAGCTCTTGAGCTTTTTGCCCTTGCTGTTCTTGGGCAGCACTTTAGTCTCGCATGCGCAGACAACGTAGCCCTTGCCGCCCGAAGTCACCTCGGACGACGCGCCGATACGCGGCACGATCACGATAGCGGCGACAATGGCGACAACGGCAACACCACCGAGAACGGCCGCGACGATGCGGCCCTTGTGCTTGGGTTTCTTAGACTGCGGCGTCGGAACAGACGGCTGAGAGGCCTCGGCAGGCTCGGTCATAGGCTCCTCATAACGAGGCTGCGCCGCCATATGAACCGGGGCACCCTGAGGAGCGTGCTGCCCCGCAGGAGCGGACGCCGGCGCGTCCTCCACCGGAAACGCCACAGGCTCCGCTTGATCCTCGGCGCCACCCACGCGAGCGCCGCAGCTCGTGCAAAACGTGGAGCCATCGGGTATCTGAGCTCCGCACTTGGTGCAATACATCGCATCTCCCGTCTCTCGTCGCAGCCGCAATGCGCCCGCGCAATTCTTCCAACTACACCGTACGAGAGAAATCCCCATTCTTGTTGCGCAACATTGCCGCCACGTCCAAAACTATGCCGGTTTACTACGATAAATCGCCCAAACCTGAGCACGCTACTTTACAAGAAAACAAAACTGCAGGTAGACGAATCGGCTATTATCAGAAAATCCAGATATGGTCGAGGTATACCGATTCATCGTAGTAAACCGGCATAGTTTTGGACGAACGACCCCATACGGATGCCTCATTGACCTAACAGCCGCAAAATGATCCGTAATCCTTCCGTCCCCAAGGGATCAAAAAGCCCCGCCGGGCCTTGGTAGGCGCGGCGGGGCGTGCAAGCGGCTATGAGCGGCAGGCCTAGAACAGGCCGGTGATGTTGCCGTCGTTGTCGACGTCGATGTTCTCGGCCGCGGGAACCTTGGGCAGGCCCGGCATGGTCAGAACGCTGCCGGTCAGCGCAACCACAAAGTGGGCACCGGCGGAAACCTTGAGCTCGCGCACGGTGATGCGGAAGCCCTCGGGAGCGCCCAGCGCCTTGGCGTTGTCGCTAAAGCTGTACTGCGTCTTGGCCACGCACACCGGCAGGTTGCCAAAGCCGTTCTCGCGCAGCTCGGCAAGCTGACGCTTGGCAGCCGGCGTAAAGTCGACGCCGTCGGCGCGGTAGACCTTGGTGGCAACGGCCTCGAGGGCGTCGGCCACATCGGCAC
>CABSZR010000314.1 GCA_902482185.1 uncultured Collinsella sp.
GGCCTGCCAGCGGCATGGCTGGAAGCAGCGGTCTCCAAGTCCTGGCAGAACAGCTCGGGCAGGCCGAAAGCACGCGTCTTGAGCAGCTCGGGACTCGTGTGCTCGGCGGCATACCATGCCTCAAAGACGGACGCGTCGTTCAGACGGTAGTCGGCCGAAAGATCAAAGCAGGAGACGCCCGATGCAAGCAGCGCGGGCACCTGTGCCATGGCAGCCGTGTGCGGCACGGCAAGAAAAACCGCATCGCAGCTCTTGAGCTCGGGGGCGTCATGCGTGGTGAAAACCAGATCGCTCACGCCAGCAAAGCTCGGATACACCGCGGACAGCGGCTGGCCGGCATCGGCGTTGGACGTAATGGCAACAAGTTCAAACTCGGGATGGCCGAGCACGAGGCGAATGAGCTCGGCTCCGGCATATCCAGCCGCGCCGGCGATTCCAACCTTCAAAGACATATCAGACTCCTTGTCTGCGATTTATGCACCGATGCGCATTTCGCAGCGGTCGTTATGAAGTGGGTTGAAACTTTAGCACCAAAAGATGCATGAATACGTAAATGGCTTGCATATTCATGCATTGAAACATTCCCGACACATTCGCTTGAAGGAATTGACAAATGGAGCGGGCCCCGTATTGACCGGCGCTCCTAACGGCGCCGGGCAATACGGGGCCCGCCCATGCGAAAACCAAGTTGTTAGGATGCGCCAGCTGGCTAGAGCTCGACCGGCACCCATTCGTCGTGATTGCAGATAAAAGCCTCGGGATCCTCGACGCTAAAGAAGACGAGCGTGGGGTCGTTAGGCCCCTCATAGTGCTCGCCCAGGTGCTCTAGATGCTTCCACCCGGCTTCGCGCATTTCGTCTAAAGCCCGGTCATCCAAGCCGGCACGCCCGCGCAAGATGAGCCAGCCATGGCCCGGCCACCAACTCGTGGCCTCAAAGCGCTGATTTTGCAGCAGCTCTTGCCACACGTCTTTGGTGCGCGCCGTCACAAACCACAGCTTACCGTCCTGAATCTGAGCAAACGAGAACGGACGCACATGCGGCTGCCCATCCACGCTCGTCGCCAGATACCACGCCGGCACCGACGTCAGATACTCCAAAACCGTATTCAATCCGTCCACGTTTCCTCCTGTACTAGCTAGTTTGGGAACCTGGTTTGTGCGAGCTAGAGCTCCAGGCGCTCCTCGCTGCCGTCGATATCACAGAAGCGCGCAGCAATGTTGCGGACCGAAAAGAAAGCAAGGCGGCCGTCGTTGGCACTCTCGTGTTCCTCGCCAATGCCCACCATGTGCTTAAAACCCGCTTGACGCACCTTGTCGCTCGCAACTGCGTCGTCCTCAAGCGCGGCTTCGCCGGTCAATACGATCCAACATTCCCCCGGCTTCCAGCCCGAGAGCTCAAACTTGGGATTCGCGCTCAGCTCCGCCCACACATCCTTGTCGCGCGACGTGCAAAACCACAACTTACCGTCATCGACCATGGCAAACGAAAACGGCCTCACGCGAGGCTGATGCCCGTCGGCCACATCGGTCGTGGCCAGATACCACGCCGGAATGCGCCTGAGATACGAACAGGCGCGCTCAAGCTGAGCCGTGCGGTCGTTGTCGGTCATAGGGACCCCTTTCTTGCGCTCGAATCGAGCTTAGACGAGTTGAAGATTGATAACGACAACGCATGTCACCAGCAGCGCCATCGCCAGCGCTGCCAGTGCATCCCCGCGGCCAAACGCAAGCGCATGCAGACGCGTGCGTCCCTGCTCGCCGTGATAACAGCGCGCATCCATGGCGGCCGAAAGCGTCTCGGCATGACGGAACACGCCGGTGAACAGCGGAATCGCCACACTGCCGAGCATGCGCACACCGCCGAGCGGACCGCCCGTCACGCGCGCGCCGCGACTTGCCTGTGCATCGGCCGTCTGCTTCATCTCGGTGGCAAATTGCGGCATAAAGCGCAGCGCGATGCCCATGATCATACCGAGCTCGTGTGCCGGAAGCCCCAGACG